>CAJONG010000028.1 GCA_905235845.1 uncultured Lachnospiraceae bacterium | reverse complement strand
ATCATGGACTTCGACTGAGGGAAGATGTCTATCATACCTTCATCCTGAAGCCTTACAAGCGCTTCTCTGGCAGGTGTTCTGCTGACTCCGTAGCGCTCTGCGATCTTGCTCGCCGATACAAGCTCTCCCGGTTTTAATGCAAATGTCATGATGTCCTTTTTAAATCTGTCGTAAGTGATCTGATTCAGAGATCTGTCCATAACGATATTCTCCTATACAAAATAAAGCTTACCCTTGCCCTCTTCCTTCACCTCATAGAGTGCCTTATCCGCAGCATTACATACATCCGCATAGTTCTCTGCATCCGTAGGGTATATTGCGGCACCGGCGCTGAAGCTGATATCGACCCTTCCATATCCCTCAAGCTCTGTATCGGACAGCTCCCTCCTTATCCTTGCCATACCCTCCTTTAAGGCTTCTCTGTCCGCAGTGTTCTTCAAAAAGACTATGAATTCGTCACCCCCGTATCTTCCTACATAGCCTTTTTTGCCGAATTCCTTCTTAAGCTCATCGGCCAGCTTCTTGATAACCCTGTCGCCGTTCTGATGACCGTAATTATCATTATACTTTTTAAAATCATCAATATCAACAAAAGCAAGGATTCCGGGGTTCTTCACCTTTCTGATATAATCATCGGTCAGGGATTCAAAGCTTTTCTTATTAAGAAGACCTGTCATGGTATCCGTTACGGAAAGAGCCTCGAAAACCTTCTTCTGTCTGGCGATGTCAAGTATGATCCCTGCTGCGAAGAGCAGTGTCACAAAGACTATGATCGTCGAATAGACAGTCACCCTTGTCCGGAATCTTGTCTGTGAGCTACTTAAGCTATGATCGGATATGCGCACGGTAAGATACCATCCGTCCATATTGTTGATCTTCTCATTACACTGAGTATACTTCTTATCATCCATTGTAAAAAAGGTTGAGAAAGAATCCTCTCTGTTCTTGAGATTAGCAATATAGCTGCGATACTCCTCATCACTCTCGAACTTCATCCTGCTGTGCTCGAACATGAGCGATCCCCAGCTTCCCGAAGATGTATCATCATCCGTACGACAGGTTATTATATTGTAGGAATCCGCATCGAGCAGATATATATCCGCATCCACTCCGATCCTGTCAACTTCCGCGAATTGCTGCAGGGTATTAAGTGCGAAGGTCCCGTATATCAGGTAGTCCGTATTGCCGTCTATTATGACGGGAGAGAATACGGTGAATACCATCTCCGCACTTAAGGATGATCTGTAGGGCTCGGTGATATAGGCGCTCTTAGAGTCAAAAAGCTCCCTTATGTTCATCTTGGTCGTAAGATCCGGTGAGATCCTTTCATCCCCGTATATCTTCATATCCCTGTCTATAAGTCCCATGCTCTGAAAGAGAGATTTCTCCTTATACACAAGTATCTCGTTATACATTGTCTCTACGGATCTGTCCGTATTCGTCGCTATTATATCACTTAACTGCTCAACTCCGAATACCGCACCGTCTAAGGATTCATTAAGATTCCTGGCCAAAAGCCTGGTTATCAGCTCAGCCTGATCAATGTTGCTGTATGTTATGATTCTGCGCAGGTCAAAAAATCCGATCGCCAATATAAGGATAACGATCAGAAAGAAGCTTAAAAAGAACGATATTCCCAAGCCCGATTTATCACTCTTTTTTCTCACTTTAACCTCTCTATATCATTGAATAACTGAATCATTGTGTCAATATTTTTTGTACCGATATATCATCTACATTATCTTTCGATACAAGCACTACACCCGTATCAACGAACTTATACTCCGGCTTTTCTCCTTTGATAAGCTCCCCTGCCTCTTTAACCGACTCCATTCCCATACTGTACTGTCTCTGAACGATAGTGGTGGCATTATATCTCGTATCGTCTATCATGGCAGCTATCTCATCGGAATAATCAAAGCCCACTACGACTATATCCGTTCTGGCTCTGTCCATGACAGAATTCGCTATCCCTACGGTGGAACCATTATTAAGTCCGACTAATACCGCAAGGTTGGGATATTCATCCATATAATCATCCGCATCCTGCTTAGCCTTCGCTGCGTCTCCGTCATTGCAACTGATATTCTCGATTATCCTCCAGCTCCCGGGGGCATTCTTACTCCAATATCCGTTGAATCCCGCCATTCTCTCCATTATGGTCTGGGATTGCAGAGATCCGACTTCAATACCTACCAAGAGCTCCTCTTCTTCTCCTCTTCCCTCTCTTCTAAGGCTGTCCAATATACCCTTGGCCGCAAGGCTTCCGGCATGCATATTATCGGTCATATAACAGATATCAAAGTCCGTCTCGTTAAGAAGCGAATCAACGAAAATAACCGGGATCCCAATCTCTTTAAGCCTGTTGATCTCCCGGATGATATCCGTTGTATTCTGTGGTGAGACGATCACCGCGTCCGCCTTATTATCTCCTGCTTCATGTATCAGATCCCGCAGATCATCCACATAGGACTCTCTTGTGATACCTCCGACATACAGATTGACCCCGTCACTGTCCGCTCCTTCAACGGCTCCCGCTATCAGACTGTCCCAGTATACATTATTCCTCGCCTTGGTGATCAGATAGATATTCGGACTGTCTTTAGCCTCTTCATCCGTTGCAAGGTAAAAATCGCAGACTCTCTCTTCTCTGCTCTCTGATACAGCATTATCGGAGGAGCTTAATGAACAGCCTGCTATGCTGCCGACTGACAGCAGTATCATGAATATTGGAAGTATTCTTTTCGCAGATCCATATTTTTTCACACTAAGTTCCTCCGGTTTTTGATCCGTTATGTCATTATATTCTACTGTAAGGCAGATACACTTTTATGAAGAGTGTCTCTTACCGCTCCGTTGCCCTTAAGCATCTCGCTTAAGTAATCCAGAACCTTATCGCTAAGTCCTGCCTCTTCAAGATCGACTCCGAATATCTTGTCATTCTTAAGAAGCGGCATAAGTCTGTCCTTAAGCTTATCCCTGTCACACTTATCTATTCCTTCCGCGTAAGGAGTGACCGTAGCAAGAAGCGGATCGGGACTTAATTCGAAGCTCTTACCCTCATCATCCACCGCCATAAGATATCTGATCCATCCGGCGAATACAAGCGGTATGAGCTTAAGATCGGCCATATCCTTCTTATTTATCATATAATTCTTAATGGTCTCACCGAATCTGATCGCAAGCTTCTGCGAAGTATCCGTAGCGATACGCTGAGGTGTGTCCGGCATAAAAGGATTGGGTATACGCACATTAAGCACCGTATCTATGAACTCCTTCGGATTAAGTACTCCGGGATCCACAACTACCGGCAATCCCTCCTTATAGCCTATCTCCTCTATCAGACCCTTAAGGTCTTCATCCTTCATCTCATCCGATATCTTGGTATATCCAAGCAGACAACCGAATACGGCAAGTGAGGTATGCAGAGGATTAAGGCAGGTACATACCTTCATCTTCTCAACCTTATCCACCGTCTCCCTGTCTGTGAAGATCAGACCGCCCTTCTCAAGCTCTCCCCTTCCTGCCGGGAACATATCCTCTATCACCAGATATTCGGACTCTTCCGCATTGACAAAGGGCGCAACATATGTCTTCTTGGAAGTGATGACATTCTCAAGTCCCTCGATATCATCCTTCTTAAGCATCTCCTCTACGGACGGATCGGGTCTCGGTGTGATCTTATCTATCATACTCCATGGGAATGATACCTTGGACGGATCATTGATATAATCTTTAAAGCCCTTATCCGCCAGACCTCGCTTAACCCACTCCCCTGCAAATGCCGATACGGCAGCGTATAGCTTGTCACCGTTATGAGAGCAGTTATCCGTACTTACCATGGCTATGGGCTTGGCACCGGATATGAATCTCTCATACAGAAGTGATGTCACCTTGCCTATATAGCTTGACGGCTTATCCGGTCCCTTTTCATAATCCGCTGCCACCGAAGGAAGTAATTCTCCCTTGCCGTCACTTAGACTATAGCCCTTCTCCGTTATGGTAAAAGTAGCCATCTTAAGGGAATCGCTCCTGAATATCTCCTTCAATCTGCCATACTCGGCATCATTGTCCGAATCAAGTATACAAGATTCCGCGATACTTCCGATCACGGTCTTCTCAATATTACCGTCATTTTTAAGGGTTACTAAGATCGACAGATCATCATGTGGTCTGTACATCTTCTCTATTATCTCGTAATCGAAGCCTTCGACCACGATAATTCCCGTATCCGTTATCCCTTTATTAAGAAGCTGCTGTGCCACCGCTGCCTGAAATGCACGGAAGATATTGCCTGCTCCAAAGTGGACCCACTCCGGATTCTTCCTTGTGTTCTCTATCATCTTCTGTCTGTCATACTCAGGCAGAGCATAGCCTTTATCCAGCCATTCCTTCTTATTACTTATTCCGTTCTGACTTAATTGCATCACTTACACCTCTCTGACTCTTTGACAATAGCCTCCCACAATCCGTTGAGATAGGTCGCGCCGAGTGCTCTGTCATACAGTCCGTATCCCGGCATTGCCTTCTCACCCCATATCATCCTTCCGTGATCGGGACGGATGGGACCGTCAAATCCTATATCATACAAAGCCTTCATTATCTCATACATATCAAAGGAACCATCCTCCGACAGATGTGCTGCTTCTTCAAAATCCGTCGGTGTATTGAACTTAAGATTACGAACATGCGCAAAATGTATCCTTCCCTTTAACGACCTTATCATATCCGGCAGATCGTTATTGATATTGGTTCCGTAGGAACCTGAGCAGAATGTCACGCCGTTATGAGGATCATCCACCATGCTCATCATCTTAAGTATGTTCTCTTTGTTGATTATGATCCTTGGAAGTCCGAATACGCTCCATGCGGGATCGTCCGGATGTATGGCCATCTTAATATCATATTCGTTGCATACCGGCATGATACGCTCCAAGAAGTACTTAAGATTCTCAAAAAGCTTATCATCATCCACATCCTTATACATCTCGAAGAGCTCTTTGACCCTCTCCATACGCTCAGGCTCCCATCCGGGCATTACCGATCCGTTCATATCCCCTGCGATGGAATCGAACATCTTCTCCGGATCAAGCGCATCCACAGCCTCCTTAGTATAAGCCATTACAGTGGAACCATCAGGCCTTAGTCTCGCAAGCTCAGTTCTGGTCCAGTCGAATACCGGCATGAAATTATAGCATACCATATGTATATCTTCTTCACCCAGATTCTTAAGAGTCTCTATGTAATTATCGATATACCTATCCCTGTCTTTATCGCCGATCTTAATAGAGTCATGCACATTGACGCTCTCTATTCCGGATACATGCAATCCTGAGGCTTCCACCTCCTCCTTCATCATACGTATCCTCTCACGGCTCCATATATCCCCCGGCATCGTATCATAAAGTGTTGTTATGACTCCTTTTACGCCGGGTATCTGTCTAATCTGCTCTAGTGTGACGGTATCGTAATCCTTTCCGAACCATCTGAATGTCATTTCCATTTTTATTATCTCCTATCGTTACACCCTTTCCCTGATCCTGTGTTCATCTACAAATTCAAGAAAAGCTTTTCGTGTCTTATTAAGAACACTGTTAGTCAGGATGTATCCCCTGTTAGTTCCGGTATATATGATCACCAGAGTGGGCTTTATGACAACACTGATCACATCCTTCCATGGATAGCTTTCATTCTTATCGGCAATACTTACTTCAATTCCCGAATTATTAAAGACTATCTCTATCTCATCAGTATTGTCTGCCGCCTGCTTCTTAGAAGCGGAGTAGATCACCAACGGCTGTATGATCGTAAAAAGCGATAGAAAAAATAACATCAACACTCTGAACCAGCCTGCTGCCGTCTCCCACATCGTGACGATCAGTATAACAGATGCCACTATACATATTATATTGACGATGCCTGTATAAGAGGCGTAAGCATAATACATCCTTACCTGCCAGATGTCCGATGGCTTAGTACGATATCTGTATCTGAATTCCATAGGTGATCTCTCCCACTATTCGTTACCTGAACATATTCGGTAAAAACATGCTGACTTCCGGTATGAATGTTATGACTAACAGTGCGACTATCATGCACAGATAGAAGGGCAGAGTAGCCTTAACAACCTTCTCCATGGACAGCTTGGATACAGCCGATCCGATGAAAAGCACTGCTCCTACTGGAGGTGTCAGCAATCCGATTCCGCAGTTAAGTATCATGATGATGCCGAACTGTATGGGTGTGATACCTATCGATGTGGCTATAGGAAGCAGTATGGGTGTGGCAATAAGTATTATGGGTGCCATATCCATGATACAGCCAAGTATGAGCAGTATCAAGTCTAGTAATAATGCTATGACATAAGGGTTATCGCTTATTCCGATGATAGCCCTGGATGCAAGATCCGGTACGTGAAGTCTGGTAAGACAGTTACCGAATACCGCAGATGTGGCGATCAGGATAAGTACTATTGAAAGTGTATTGACACACTCGTCAAGTGCCTTCCATACACCCTTCCAGTCAAGTCCCTTATATATGAATACCGATACGATAAGGCTGTATATAACAGCTATGGCTGCCGATTCCGTCGCCGTGAACACACCGCCCACAACACCTACTACAACTATTATTATCGCCGCAAGTGCCCAGATGGATATTCCAATCTGCTTAAAAAGCGCCTTTACTGAGAATTTTGATCCCTTGGGATACTTTCTTTTCTTGGATATGATATATGAACCTATCATAAGAGATATCGCAAGGATAGCTCCGGGTATATATCCTGCAAGGAATAATGCTCCTACCGATACTCCTCCTGCCGACATGGCATATATGACCATATTATGTGATGGCGGAACCAACAGTCCTTCACATGATGAAGTGATGGTTACTGCCGTTGAGAAATCTCTGTCATATCCCTGTTCTTCCATCATGGGGATTAAGATCGAACCTAAGGATGCCGTATCGGCAGCCGCAGATCCGCTTATTCCGCCGAAGAAATATGATGCCACGATATTGACCATCGCCATACCGCCTGTCATCCATCCGACACAGGCATCAGCCAGTGCTATCAGCTTCTCGGATATTCCTCCTTTGCCCATAAGCACTCCCATGGTGATGAAGAACGGAACCGCCATTAGGGAGAAGGAGCTTATTCCTTTTACCATGAACTGGCACAGAGATGTAAGAGGATTACCTTCAACCAACAGACAGAATACGGATGACAATGCAACCGCATATGCTATCGGGAATCTAAGCAGTATCATGACAAAAAAACTAACAAGTAATACCGTTATCGCAAGTGTATTGACTGTCATTAACTCTCATCTCCTTTCTTATCCTCTGCCTTGTCCTCAGTCTTTATAAAAAATGATTTGATGTGATTATATATAGCTTCTATTTCGAATACCAACATTGCAACTCCGGCAAGTGCTACCGGGAAATACATCCAGAATCTTGAAAGCCATGGCATACTCTCATATACACCTCTTCCTCCGATCTGAACCGCATACTTCCATCCCTGAACTATCATGATAAGCGCCAGTGCGAATACTGCCACATCAGCTAACAGATCCGATACCTTCAGAAGTCCCTTGGGAAGATATCTGTCAAAAGCTGTCATTCTGATATGTGAACCCCGCCTGATAGCCAGTGCCGCCGACAGAACGGCCATATATGACATGAGTGTCAGAACCACCTGCTCCGTCCATGATGGGTCCGGAATGAACGGGATATATCGTCCTGCCACCTGAAAAGCAACGACAAGTATGTCCGCGATCAGCAATATCTTACATATAACGGATACAACCTTGTATACCGCATCATACATAGGTTTTAACCTGTCTATTTTCTCGAATACGATCGGCATAAGCGCCCCCTTTGTATTGTGTATACATAACGGGCACAGAGTCTTATTTTTCACTGTGCCCGTAATGTGATTTTTACTATAGTGATTTACTTATTATGATTACTTGGCAAAATCAAGAATCTGCTGGTAAAGCTCAGCCTGATCGCTTGTATTCTCCTCAATAACCTTCTTGCAGGCTTCCTGCCAGGGAGTCTTGTCCGTAACTTCCACTATATTACATCCGCTTGCCTTAAGCTCATCGAGTACCTTATTCTCTGCTTCCTCAGATATCTCACGGCAGTATGCTGAAGCGATCTTGGATGCCTCTGTCATAGCGTCCTGCTGTGCGGGTGTAAGAGAGTTCCAAGCTTCATCAGTGATGATAACCTGTACTGCACCAAGTGTATGGCCGTCAAGTATAAGGTTATTAGCTACTTCATTAAAAGCGTTAGACTTATAGTTGGCAATGGGCTGCTCAGCCGCATCTACAACACCGCTTGAAAGTGCTGAGTAAAGCTCACCGAAATCAACAACTGTAGGAGAACTTCCAAGTCCCTCTACCATACCGTTCATGACAGGGTCATTGGATACTCTGATCTTCATGCCTGAAAGGTCATCTATGCTTGCCATGGGCTTAACACCGAAGAAATGACGGAAACCTTCTTCACCGTAGAAAAGACCTCTGATTCCCGAACCTTTCTCTGAGGGCTCATTGAGGAATTCCTGTGCAAGATCTGATGTAGCGAATGCCCAGAAGTGATCTCTGTCCTGGAATGTATAAGGGATAGAGAGCAGCTTACTCTTCTCTCCGCCGTAGCTTGTGAGTGCGAATGCAGATATTCTTGACATCTGGATAGTGCCTGCACCACCGAGGATAGAGTCGAGTACATCGTTCTCGGAACCGAGTACACCTGATGCCTGAAGGTCTATCGTGATAGAACCGCCCGAAAGCTTCTCAACCTCTTCCTTGAACTTGGAATCCATCTGTCCGACAATGGTATCAAGAGGATTAACCTCTGCCATTACAAGTGTAACTGCCGGATCGCCGGCTGCCGCTGCGTCTGCTGCGGGTGCTGCTGTGTCTGCTGCAGGTGCTTCCGCTGCCGGAGCTTCCGCTGCGGGTGCCTCTGCTGCCGGAGCCTCTGCTGCCGGTGCACTGCTTAGACCACAGGCTGCAAGTGATAATGTCATTGCCCCTGCCAGAATAACTGACATAATTTTCTTTGCCTTCATTTTTTTCCTCCCTTTTCTGGAAAATATTGTTGATTGTTCTGCACCATAAATTGGTATCTAACATGCTAGCTGTACTATGATAATAACATGCTAGCATGTCAGTGTAAATTGTTAATAACCATTAAATTTTATTTTTCCGTTTTGTATAATTTGCACAAAAATACAGCCGGTTTATTCAAACCGGCTGTAAAATCTTAAGAAACCGTATATATCTGTATCATCCTTAGCAGTCTGTGTCAATCCGTATAATTCCTATCCTTAGTTAAAGGGGATAACACCACCGTCATAATTATCTTCGATATACTTCTTGATCTCATCAGACTTAAGTGCTGTCACAAGTGCCTTGATCTTGTCGGTATTCTCGTTGCCTTCCTTAACTGCAATGACATTCACATAGGTCTTGGCTGCTTCTGAATCCGCACTTTCATAAGCAAGAGAATCCTTGGCCACTGACAGACCTGCCTCTATAGCATAGTTACCGTTGACGATACCGAAAGATACATCCGGAAGTGTCCTTGTCACCTGTTCAGCGGCAACCTCTACAAAATCAAGGTTATGAGGGTTATCCGTGATATCATTGACCGTAGCCTCAAGACCGACACCCTCCTTAAGTGTGATATATCCGTTATCCTGCAGAAGAAGAAGTGCTCTTGCCTCATTGGTCGTGTCGTTGGGGATGGCAAATGTCGCATTATCTATATTGACCAGATCCGTCTCTTTGCCGGGATATATGCCGAAGGGCTCGTAGTGGATACCGCCGGCATTGACAAGGTGTGTACCCTTCTCCTCATTGAAGCTGTTAAGGTAAGGTATATGCTGGAAATAGTTGGCGTCGAACTCTCCGCTCTCTACTACGAGGTTGGGCTGTACATAATCATCGAATACCGTAATCTCAAGGGTATAGCCCTGCTTCTCCAATATGGGCTTAACCTGCTCTAAAAGCTCTGAATGAGGTGTCTCGGATGCAGCCACCTTGATGGTCTTATCATCTGCTCCGCCCTTGCTGCCGCAGCCTGTCAGAAGTCCTGCGGTAAGTACTGTTACACTGAGTAATGCTAATAATCTTTTTTTCATAATCTCCTCCGTTCCTGTATTCCTACTACACATTTCTCTTATCTATCTTCTTGGCTATCCTTGTACCGATCACCTGCATGATCTGCACAAGCAATACCAGTAAGACCACTGTGACTATCATGATATCCGTCTGATATCTGTGATATCCGTATCTGATGGCTATATCACCCAGACCGCCGCCGCCCACGGCACCTGCCATGGCAGAATATCCAAGTACCGTACCCAGTACTATCGTGGCGTTGACTATAAGTGATGTCCTTGCCTCTACTATAAGCACCTTGAATATTATGGTCCATATATCCGCTCCCATACTCTGTGCGGCTTCTATCACTCCCGAATCAACCTCTCTTAGTGAGGATTCGACCATCCTCGCTATAAAAGGCGTTGCTGCTAACGTCAGAGGAGGGATCGTTCCTGCCGTACCATAGGATTTACCCACCAGAAACCTGGTGATCGGTATTATAAGTATGAGTAATATAAGGAAGGGTATACTTCTTATTATGTTAACCATCACATCAAGGATCTTGTATACTACCTTATTAGGCTTAAGCCCGTCATCTGCCGTCACAACAAGTGCGACTCCAAGCGGCAGACCTATTATATAAGCGATTATCGTGGATACCAGAGTCATCGTAAGCGTCTGACCCACACCCACTAATATCATATTGGTAACTTCTTTGCTCCACATGGTCATGTCTCCTTAGTGTCCTGCATATAATCCGTGTGATATCAATCGCACGGCCAGTCCTCGTCCTCAACATTAAGCTTCCTGTCCTTAAGGTAGCTTATCATCTTCTCCTGAATGGCTTCATCCTCCGGAAGCTGAAGTATCATCTGTCCGTGAGCTATGCCGCCTATATCCTGCGTATCCGCAAGAAGGATGTTGACCGGTGCGTTGAACTCAAGCACCATATTGGCTATGACCGGTTCGAATGACGAATTCTCAGTGAAGGTTATCCTGACACATCTTCTTCCATCCATGACAGGGGTCGAATGATTGACCATGAATACAAGCTTCTTGGCCGCCTTACTCTTAGGATGGGAGAATACCTCCTCTACCGTACCCTGCTCCGCAAGATTACCCTCATCTATGATGGCCACATGTGAGCAGACCTCCTGCACCACCGTCATCTCATGTGTGATTATGACTATCGTGATACCGTATTTTTCATTGATCTCCTTAAGCAGCTCCAAGATAGCCTTGGTCGTAGTCGGGTCAAGTGCGCTTGTTGCCTCGTCACAAAGTAATATCTTGGGATTGGTGGCAAGAGCCCTCGCTATAGCCACTCTCTGCTTCTGACCTCCCGACAACTGTGAAGGATAAGCCTTCTCCTTACTCTCCAGTCCGACTATCTTAAGCAGCTCTTTTGCTCTCTCCCTTGCTTTTGCCTTAGGCGTACCTATTATCTCAAGGGGAAAACAGATATTATCTATGACATTTCGCTGCATCAGGAGATTGAAACCCTGGAAGATCATCGCTATCTCTGTGCGAACCTTCCTTATCTCCTTCTCTGAAAGCTTCGACAGGTCCTTATCCTCTATGATGACCGTCCCTTCGGTAGGCTTCTCAAGGAAATTAAGGGTCCTTACCAGAGTCGACTTACCGGCTCCGCTCATTCCGATGATCCCATATATATCACCCCTGTTAATGGTAAGATTGATGCCCTTAAGCGCCTCTACCTTATTATCCGCTGTAACAAAGGTCTTAGAGACATTCTCTATCCGGATGATTGCTTCTTCCATAAGCAACCTCCTTTCTGTTAGTCCTACGGTGTGTTATGATGTTACGGTGTAAATCTTTTTTTGACAGTTGTCTTTGTTTTTCCCATTTCCTACTATCTCTCTAGGAATGTTATGGATAGATATTACTACTCTTTTTTCAGTCTGTCAACACCTTTTTAATTGTTTTATTTTGTTTTATTTTGAAAAATTATGACTCTGTGCTATCATTGACCCATAATCACTTTCATGGATACGGAGAATATATGAATAACGATAAGCTATATGCATATACGGAAGAGATGGTGAGAAGAGCAGAGATTACCGATCCATGCTATATCGACGGATTCTTAAAGTCTCTGAACGAGCATCCCGATATTAAGGACGAATACATCTGGTATCTCAACCACGGCTCTTATGCCTGCACTTATACGATAGAAGGCTTCTCCGTCGCAGATATAATCATCTGGCAGACGGATAATTTCAAGGCGCTCCTTGATAATGCCGAAGCGCAGAATAAGCACAATCCGTATAAGATGACTCTGTACGGCTTCGATACCATGATGAAAATGGCCGATGATCCCGTCACCTATATTGCTAAGATGCGCGAAACCACCGGCACTGATTATCTCGGTAAATATTAAGCCCTTAGCCGAAATATCTCTTAAGAAGACCGGCAAAAGCCTTACCGTGTCGGGCTTCGTCACGTCCTATCTCATGAACGATATCATGGATCGCATCAAGGTTAAGCTCCTTAGCCTTCTTGGCAAGATCTGCTCTGCCCTGAGTAGCACCGTACTCGGCATCCGCCCGAAGCTCTAAGTTCTTCTTGGTTGAATCTGTTAAAACCTCACCCAAAAGCTCTGCGAAATGAGCAGCATGCTCTGCTTCTTCCCATGCTGCCTTCTCATAGAAAGCACCGATCTCAGGATATCCCTCACGGATAGCTACTCTGGCCATGGCAAGATACATACCTACTTCCGAGCACTCACCGTTAAACATCTCTCTTAAACCGTTCTTGATCTCTTCGGGAGCATCGCTTGCTACACCGAGAACATGCTCACATGCCCATGCCTTCTCGCCTTCCTGCTTGATGAACTTCTCTGCGGGTGCATGGCATACCGGGCATTCTGCCGGAGGATTGTCTCCATCATGTACATAACCGCATACCGAACATACATACTTCATACGTAATCTCCTTTTCACCTTGTAGATTCACTAATCAGGCCATCGTTATTCTTCTCAGACCCGACCTGTTACCTTTTTGATATGTCTATATCTTACAGAATGGGTATAATATAGTCAATTGAGATTTCGTATTTTTTAAGGTACAAAATCTATCGCCGTATCAGTTTTCTTTATTATTATGGTACTTTTGTGTTAATATACCATTGTGAAAGGATACAGCGCATTACATATGTCAAGAAAACCGATCGATAAAGGATCCCTGACTCATAAGAATAACAGAAAACCGGGCAAATGGCGCAGATGGGATAAAGAGGACCGTCTGATCTTCAATACCATACTGAAAGACCTTAGTGATCATCCCACCGTACTTAGGATGAAGGACTATAAGCAACACGGCATGACTTCAACCTACGATCACTGCATAAGTGTAGCGAGAGTTAGCTATAAGCTTGACAGACTCCTGCATTCCCATTGTGACAGGGGAGCTCTCTTAAGAGGTGCCCTGCTGCATGATCTGTTCTTATATGACTGGCATGATCCAACCACCCATGAAGGCTTGCATGGATACCGTCATGCGGATTCTGCTCTTAAAAATGCCATTGAACACTTTAATATAGGCAGGAAGGAGCAGGATATAATACACTCTCACATGTGGCCCCTTAATATCACCAGAATACCGAAAAGGCGTGAGGCCTGGGTGGTATGCATGGCAGATAAATACGTATCCTTAGGGGAGACTCTTCACAGAAGGTAGTCCCGTTACATACGGATATAGTAACAGCCCGTCCGGAACATATCCGAGCGGGCTGTTATATCATGTATCATATACGCTTAGTCCGTCTATAAGCACCGCCATGAACAGGCAGTCACCGACAGACTTATCAGATCTTGAACATTGCTACATTCTCTCTTAATTCGTCAGCTACTATCTTAAGGTTCTCTGCCTGTTCTACCACATTCTCCATATTGGTATCAAGCATTGAGAGCGAAGCCGATGTCTCCTGCGTAGATGCCGCATTCTCCTCAGATACCGAAGAAAGTGATTCAACGGAATCAAGGATAGAGTTCTTATCGCCGTCAAGTATCTGTACAAGGCTTACGATCTGCTTATTGCCTTCCTCTGTCTCACGAAGCATAGAAAGCATCTCTTCGAATGAAGCACTCATGCCTGTAAGGGCATCCGCCTCACCCTCTGTGGCTGTTCTGATATCCTCCGTAAGAGACTTATTCTGATCCGAAAGATCCGTGATCTGCTTAAGCATTCCCGTAATCTCATTAGCTGCGCTGTTGGACTCTTCCGCAAGATCCTTGATATTATCGGCAACGACTGCGAAGCCTCTGCCTGCTTCTCCTGCTCTTGCCGCCTCGATAGAAGCATTAAGGGCAAGGAGGTTCGTCTGATTGGCAATAGAGATGATAAGCTCTGCTGCCTGACTGATCTGTGATACGACAGTTGCAGTCTCATTAACAGATTCAGATACCTGATTAGCCTTAGCTCTTGTATTCTGACCTGACTCCATAAGCTCTGTCAACTGACCCTGTACTCTTGTAGATTCATCTATTACGGCACGACCATTCTCAAGATTAGAGTTGGCTGCCTCAAGGACATTCTCCACTGCATCACCGATGCTTATGGTGATATCCGATGTAGACTGTACGTCATTAGCCATGGCCGTTGCACCATTGGCAAGATCGGATACTGCCTGACTGATATCTGTTGTAGCCCTCCGGCTGTCGGATATCCTGTCCTTAGCCTCTATTGCGCTGCTGTCTACGCTTTGAGCGTTGCTTATGATCTTCTTAAGAGCCTCGTGCAGATTATGTCTGGTATTCTCTGAGGATTCCGCGATAGCCTTGAATTCCTTAATAGGCGACTCTGTATCCAGGTGGGTTATGAAATCACCGTCAGCCATATTGTCGATAGCCTTGGCAACTCTGTGGATGCCGTCTGAAAGAGACTTGGCAGTTGCAATCACAAGTGCGTAGGCAAGTATGATCACAACTCCGAATATGATGGAGAGTGAGGTTACTTTCTTGGATATATCCTCCTTAGCATGCACATCCTCATGCTCTGCCCACTGTTCAACAATATCTGTCATACTGGACAGGGCTTCTCTTGTAACATCGAACTGCTCATTGAACTCTGTCTGATCTCCCGTAGCGCTCTTAAGGTCGAATACCTCGAGCCATATATCAAAATTAGCATTGAATTCATCGTTATAATTCTGGAAGTTCTTGCCGTCTATCACGGTATCCGAGTATAGCTCCTCATTGGCCTTAGCTATCTCAACCGCCGCATTTATCCTTTCAAGAGTCTGTCCGATATTCTCTTCGTAAATGGCATATTTCTGCGTTAAGAGCGTCTCCACTAAATCAGGCGGAAGAGCACCGTCTGCCTGTGTTATGCTTATGTACTGCTGTGCCGCATTCATTGCCTGATAGAAGTCTCTGTCTGCATTGGTAAGTTTATTATTGACCTGATACAGTGTGTCATAGTAGAGTACTTCCGCCTCATTATAGGTGCTGTTTATCCCCAATGCCATCATTATGACTGATATTATCAGACATATGATTGACGGCAATACCAGCATCTGCAGTGATGTCATTAATGACATATTTGCCTTCCTGAATAATTTCTTCATCTTAATCCCTCCGTATGACCAGTTAATATATGAACTACTGTCTTAAAAGATGTGTAACACAATCATTATAACAGAAAAACCGTAACAAATGTGTATAATAGTTACGGTTTTTTGAAAAAAACAGTATAAAAATACTAAAAAATAGTATATTTATTGTAATCTCTTAAGGAGCTCGTCCCTCTGAGCCTCATATCCGGGCTTACCAAGCAGAGCGAACATGTTCTTCTTGTAGCTCTCAACACCCGGCTGATTGAAG
Organism: uncultured Lachnospiraceae bacterium; assembly: GCA_905235845.1. Lineage (GTDB taxonomy): Bacteria > Bacillota > Clostridia > Lachnospirales > Lachnospiraceae > Colinaster. Next base: position 2,922 of record CAJONG010000028.1, on the reverse strand, counting down.
GGATTCACACCAAGTATATATCCGCTTATGCCGCAGGCGAACTCGAAGAAGTAGAAAAGCTGCCCGAGATAGAACTCATTCATCTCAGGAACCTTGATCATGAAGTTCGGAACCTGACCGTCCGTGTGAGCAAGGATCGTACCGTTCATGGCTGATTTGTTCACAAAGTCCACGGTTTTGCCCGCAAGATAGTTAAGTCCGTCCAAGTCTACAGGCTCTTCGCCTATTATGATCTCTTCTCTTGAAGTCTCCACATTGATGACTGTCTCGAAGAGATTCCTGCTGCCGTCCTGAATGAACTGACCCATCGAGTGAAGGTCTGTGGTAAGATCCACGCTTGCAGGGAAGATACCTCTCTGATCCTTACCCTCTGACTCTCCGTAGAGCTGCTTCCACCATTCCGATACATAGTGGACTGCAGGCTCGTAATTGGCCAGTATCTCTATTGCTTTGCCCTTTCGAAGCATTATATTACGAAGCGCCGCATACAGGAGGGCATCATTCTCCTCATAGGCATTATTAAGAGCATACTCCCTGCCCTTGGCTGCTCCTTCCATAAGCTTATCTATATCAGCGCCGCTGACTGCGATGGGAAGAAGTCCAACCGCTGTAAGCACGGAGAATCTTCCGCCTATATCATCGGGTACCACAAAGGTCTCATAGCCTTCTTCTGTAGCAAGTCCCTTAAGAGAGCCCTTGGCTTTATCGGTGGTGGCATATATCCTCTTAGCCGCCTCTGCCTTACCGTACTTCTTCTCCATCATCTCCTTAAGCACTCTGAATGCGATGGCAGGCTCCGTGGTCGTACCGGACTTACTTATCATATTGATAGAGAAATCCCTGTCTCCTATTACATCTATAAGATTCTTAAGGTAAGTCGAGCTGATGGAATTACCTACGAAATATATCTCGGGAGTCTTACGCTTATCCTTGGGTATCATATTGTAGAAGCCGTGGCGGAGAAATTCTATTGCTGCCCTTGCTCCGAGATATGAACCTCCGATACCGATGACAAGCAGAACCTCTGAATCGCTCTTGATCTTCTCGGCCGCTGCTTTGATGCGGGAAAATTCCTCCTTATCATAGGCTATGGGCTGATCGATCCAGCCTAAGAAGTCATTGCCCGGTCCCTTCTTGGACACCAGAAGCTCCTTGGCATCCATCACAAGCTTCTTCATATTCTCCACTTCATGATCTGCCACGAAGGGAGCTACTTTGGAATAATCGAATGTTACCTTAGTACTCATATTCTTGTCCTCGTCTTTCCGTATATCACTATATACACATATGTTGTATAACCAACACTGTTAGTCTAGCAAAAAGGTGTGACTATTGCAATAAGAATCAGCGCCCCAGGTCCCCCTATGCGAACTGTTCCCTAAGATGGGATATGGTATGCTCTATCCTTATCTGCTTAAGATCCTGTCTTCCGACATTCATGCCGCATATGATATGCAGGAATCTCACGCTGCCGATAATGATGATCTTTCTTAAGGCCTCTTTTATCACGGCCTCGTCTTCACCCTCATAATAATATTTAAAGGTATTCTTCCAGATATAAGAGGCGGTATTGCCTGATATGCCAAGGAATTTCTCGGTATTGTCAGGCTCATCTTCATCGAAAAGCACATATGTCACATACAGACCCATCAGGTCGAATACGGGATCTCCCACTGCCAGAGTGTCCATATCGATAAGCAGAGGCTCATCACCGCTTAGCATCACATTCTTCATCTGTATATCACCATGCACCACATGAAGATCCTCCGGTATATCGTCGAAGAATTCCCGAAGCCTCTCTGTCAGATCCTCAGGGACCACATCCTTAAGATCATCAAGATATCCGATGAACCTGTCTTTTGCCGCAGGAAGCAGGTCTTTCTCTACCTCTATGGAGTGAACCTGATGGATAAAATCAGCATACCTGCGTACACTTTCTTCAAGCTTTTCGGGATTATCAATTATAAGGTCATTGTAGGTCTTGGCTTTTAACAGCTCGAACACCGAACCAAGCTTATCTCCTACCTTCACTATATCAAAAGAAATGGCCGTAGGTATACCCATCAGAAATGCCTGCTTGGCCATATTCTGCTCATTCTCGATAAGCTCTAAGCTGTCCCGGTTCTCATAGACCTTCACGATAGTATCATCATCTATACGGTATACCGTCCCCACGGCACCCTTACCTATGACCTCACAGCCATCGATGCTTATGCTGCGCAGCTTCTTCTTAATATTTAAAAGGCTTGTGAACTTAGTCATATCAAGTATCTCATATACTTCTGCGGATACATTGCGAACCGTCAGAGGTTCACCGACCTTCTTATTGAGAAACATAAGGACTCTTAATCCCGCACTGGATATATACTTAAGCTCATCGGCATCCAGTACTATCCCAATGCCATTGTGTTCATCGGCAAAGTCCGAAAGCTCTTTCTTAACTTCCTCCGCATTGACCGAGTCTATCCTGTCTATAAGGTAGATGATATTCTTATCGCCTTCTGTCTCCGTTCTCATACTCATGTCTCCGTATTCCTATAATCCCTTTATCCTTTATCTTGCTTTGTCATCCTGCTTAAGCTTATGCCGCGCTGTTAAGTGTATTTCCTCTGTAATATTCATTGTACATTCTATCACATTTTAATTATTATTCATACCGGTACAGCCATGCTGCTGTCTTAATCGTCCTTATCTCAACCGCCATGTTTATCAGGATCGTATGAATCCTTCTTCCCTACGAACAGTTCTGCGAAAGCCGGCAGGAAGCCTGAACGGATCGCCGTCATGCGTGATATCGCATGAGATTCCGCCGTACCGTAGAAGGGCAGGCTTCCATCCTCAAGTATCCTCTGCTTAAGGATCGATACAAGCATAGGTGCCAGTCCCCGTCCTCTGTATTGTGGAAGAACATCTATCCCTATC
>CAJONG010000027.1 GCA_905235845.1 uncultured Lachnospiraceae bacterium | reverse complement strand
AGGGAAAGGGAATTCGTGGCCTCAGCACCTCTGTGTTGTATGGGCCAAATGCTTCAGGGAAGACAAATATCATTGGAGCAATGGATGTGCTGAGAGCGATTGTGCTTCGCGGTAATATCAGAAATACAGAAGAGCAGATGATGCCGAACCCGGCAGCGGCCAATCTGGAATTAATCCCGAATAACCAGTATGGTGAGGGAAAACCTGTGGAGTTTGTGATTGAGTTCACGGAGGGGGGATACAGGATCCGTTATGAGCTTACCGTGTATCTCGGAGCCTTCATGGAAACAGAGGCCAAGAGGAAGGTTGTCAGAGAGGTTCTTGCGGTTAATGGAGAGATGATATTTGAGAGGGACGATCATCTGACGGTCGGAGCTCTGAAGTCTATAACAGATCATGTGCAGAACGATTCTTCAGATAATCTGCTGGAGATTGCTGAGCGCGGGTTAAATCCGGAGGAACTGTTCCTTACTAACGGCTTCAGACTGATTTATTCCGGATCCTTTGCAAAATTGATTACGGATTGGTTTACTAATAAATTCATGGTCATTTGTCGGGCTGATTCTATGCAGTTGATCAAACGTTTTTCGGATCCGCAGAAGGCTACAGTTTATATCGAGAAGACAACGAATGAAGCTGCGAAGATATTTGGTATCAATTCTAATGATGTTGGATACGTGGTTGCCGATGATGAGTCTGAGACAAGGCTCTGCTCAATCTTCAAGAATTTGAAGAATGAAAAAAGCATGGCGATGGTAGCTGACATATTTGAATCCTATGGAACGATTCGTTTTATCACTATTTTTCCACTGGTTATAAAGGCCTTGCTTACAGGCGCGGTATTGGCTGTGGATGAATTTGATGCGTCGATTCATCCGATGGCACTGAACAGCATCATCAATGTGTTCCACAATGATGATATCAATGTGAAGCATGCGCAGCTTATTTTCAACACGCACAATCCGATCTTTTTGAACTCCAATATTTTCCGGAGGGATGAGATTAAATTTGTAGAGCGTGAGGAGGAAACCAATAATAGTATCCTCTATGCTCTTTCTGACTTTGGCACTACAGGCGACAAGGGTGTGAGACAGCATGAGGATTACATGAAGAACTATTTTGTCGGCAGGTATGGAGCGATAAAGGATATTGATTTTACGCCGATCTTTGAAGAACTTCTTGCAAGGGAGGTGTCTGAATGATCATGCGTAAAAGTACCTTAAAGTATTATTTCAGTGTGGAAGGAGAGACGGAGCAATGGTATCTGGAGTGGCTGCAGAATCAGATCAATAATGCTCCTAAGGCTGCCTGCAAGGTTTCTTTTAACAAACAGATTCAGAAAGATCCGTTAAAACGTGCCAAATCTCTGGCAATAACGGATAAGGTTGAAATCTGGCATTTGTCGGACTATGAGAGTTCTGATGAGGTTCACGCAAAGCAGTTTATTGAAACCATAGACCGCATGGCGGAGACAAAAAGCTTGAAGAAGCAGATAAATTACAATTTTGGTTACAGCAACTTTACCTTTGATCTCTGGATGATTCTTCATAAGATGGATTGTTGCGGATCTCTTTCTCACAGAAAGCAATACATCACACCGATCAATAAGGCATTTGGTGAAAATTTTGAGGATATGGACGAGTTTAAGCACGAGGCGAATTTTAAGAGGTGTCTAAAGAAACTGAAGCTACAGGATGTGATTGAAGCGGTTAAAAGATCAAAAGCTATTATGGAAATTAACAAGCAGAACGGTTATGTTTTGCATCAGTACAGAGGATATTCATATTACAAGGAGAATCCATCGCTGATGATCTGGGAGATTATTGAGAAGATACTTATAGATTGTGAATTGCTGAGTTATAACTCATAGGATAGTTCCCCCAAAGAGGTTCGTGTGAAAATTTATACCCATTATACCCTTGAAATCCATGCTTCGTAAGGGTATAATGGGTATAACTCATTAGGGAGATCATTCATTATGGCGGATAATCTATACGAACAGATAACAGAGATAGAGCGTGAGATCGCTAGGCTGCCCGAAGGTGGTATAGCGAAAAAAACAATAAAAGGCAAAGACTATTATTATCACAGGATCACACGCGATGGAAAAAGAGTGGAGAATTATGTTTCTTTTGAGGATGTTAAGGACCTAAAGGCGGGCATTGACAAGCGAAAGAAACTGGAGAAGGAACTGAAAGAGTTAAAGCGCCTGATTCCAAAGGATGAAAGTCCCACTATCAGGGATCAAAGCTTTAAGACGAAGGTAAGGACAGGGAAAGAACTTGAGGCACAGATAGCGCCTGTCAGAAGGTATAAAAAAAGAGAATGCATCAGCATCCTCAGGGATTATGTCTCCCAACCGGGACAGGATAAGGTGTTGATCATTTATGGCCTTAGAAGAACCGGAAAGACAACGATGATAAGACAGATCCTTACGGAGCTTCCACAGGCTGAGTTTGTCAAATCTGCGTTTATACAGGTGACTTCAGGTGATACACTTGCCGATGTTGATTCGGATCTGAGAGAACTTGAGAAGAGCGGTTACAGATACATTTTTATCGATGAAGTTACGCTGATGGAAGATTTTGTTGAGGGAGCCGCTCTTTTTTCGGATATATACGCCAGCAGCGGTATGAAGATAATCCTGTCCGGAACTGATTCCCTTGGATTTGCTTTTTCGAAGGAAGAACAGCTTTACGACAGATGTATTCTACTCCATACGACCTTCATCCCTTATCGTGAGTTTGAAAGGGTGCTGGGAGTTTGCGGGATCGATGAATATATCCGATATGGCGGGACTATGAGCCTTGGCGGTATTAATTATAATGACGACACTCCTTTTTCGGATTCTAAGCATACAGAGGAATATATAGATACTGCAATTGTGAGAAATATCCGGCATTCGCTTAAGACGTATCAGTACGGCGGTCATTTCAGATTGCTTCTCGATCTGTATGAGCGAGGTGAATTAACCAATGTTATCAATCGAGTTGTCGAGAACATCAATCACAGCTTTACAAAAGAAGTCATAGAAAGAACATTTAAGTCTCATGATATTGCAGTAACAGCCGCAAATCTATTAAGAGACAGAGAAGATCCGGTCAATATCAAAGAACACATGGATATTGACAGTGTGACTGCCGGGATCATGAAGATGCTGGATATTCTGAATAAGGAAGATCAGAGCATAGATGTCGATGCGGATCATATGACACAGATCAGGGAATATCTCACAATGCTGGATCTTATTATGGAGATCGACATGGAATCACTTCCTGAGGTTAACAGGAAAGGAAAGGTGACAGTCATCACACAGCCGGGGATGAGGTATGCCCAGGCAGAAGCGATCACTACGAATATGCTTCTTGATTCGGAGTTTCAGGAACTTTCGGTAAAAGAAAGACAGCGTATTCTGGACAGGCTTCTTTCGGAAATAAGAGGCAGGATGATGGAGGATATCGTTCTTCTGGAAACAAAGCTTGCGTATCCGAAGAAAAAAGTGTTTAAGCTTCAGTTTGCCATAGGCGAGTTTGACATGGTAGTGTTTGACCCCAAAGAGCTTAACTGTGAGATATACGAAGTAAAGTACAGCAGGGAAGCGGTAGAAGAGCAGTACAGGCATCTTGATGACGAAGAGAAATGTGCCATGACAACTCACAGATACGGAGATATCAAAGGCAAATACGTGATCTATCGCGGAGCGGTTACTTCATGTGGTGACATTCAATACCTGAATGTTGAGGAGTATCTTAAGTCTCTGAGTCAATTATAATGAGTACAGTGGGGTATCCGGGAAAAGGGATGAATTGATATTTGAAGGCGATTTCGATATAATTTATTCTGTATTAACACTGAAATAAATAGTGAAACACATTGAAAGGAGTAAGGCAATGGAAGAGGTTTACAGGTTTTTGAAGGAAGCGGAGACTTATTATCTGGCAACAGTAGAGGGGGATCAGCCGAGAGTTCGCCCATTTGGAACTGTTGAGGTTTTCGAAGGAAAACTATACATCCAGACCGGAAAGTCTAAAGATGTATCAAAGCAGATCCAGGCTAATCCGAAGGTGGAAATATGTGCTTTTAAGGACGGCAGGTGGCTGAGAGTAGCAGGAACCCTTGTAAGGGATGACAGGGTGGAGCCCAAGGCACATATGCTGGATAGTTACCCGTCGCTTAAAAATATGTATTCTGCCGAGGATGATAATACAGAGGTTCTGTATTTTAAGGATGCTACGGCAACATTTTCGTCATTTACGGATGCTCCGAGGACGGTAACATTTTGATCATGTAAAGACTTTTGAATAGGTCGGGAGGTTTGGCGATGTGGTTTTGGTTAGCATTGGGTTCAGCGATTTTTGCTGCATTGACATCAATATTGGCAAAGGTAGGAATTGAAGGAGTCGGATCTAATCTGGCTACTGCTATCCGCACAATGGTTGTTGTTGTCATGGCTTGGGGGATGGTATTTATTACGAATCAGCAGGGCGGAATAAAGGACATCAGCCACAAAAGCTGGGTTTTCCTGATCTTATCAGGTCTGGCTACGGGTGCCTCGTGGCTTTGCTATTACAAGGCCTTACAGATTGGAGATGCTTCAAAAGTCGTTCCGATTGATAAGCTGTCTGTGGTCATCACGCTTGTGCTTGCATTTGTTTTCTTGCACGAAAAATTCACGGTAAAGTCAGTGATAGGGTGCGCATTTATTGGAGCTGGAACGTTACTGATGGTAATATGATGAAAGAAAAAAAAGACAGAGACAACATAACGGATAAGGGCAGGAAAAAGGATAAGCCTAAGAATGCAGAAGGCAAGAAGGTCTACTCTGCCGACAGGGTCATACGCTGGGACAGACTGGACAATACGGCTAATCTTTTCCCGGCAATAGCCGGTGAGAATATGACCAATGTCTACCGTATCAGCGTAACTCTTCGTGAGGAGATAGACCCGGCACTGCTTCAGCAGGCGCTTGATATGGTGCTGCCTAAGATAGACGGTTTCAATGTGCGTCTGAGGAAGGGATTATTCTGGTATTACTTCGAGGAAAACGGCAAGCCTGCACCGAGGGTAGAGAAGGAGCACACTTTTCCATGCAGATATATAAGGCCGAATCTCAATCACAGCTATCTGTTCAGAGTCTCATACTATGGCATGAGGATCAATCTTGAGGTCTTCCATGTCCTGACTGACGGGATGGGAGGCATCAATTTCTTAAGGGAGCTTACCTATCAGTATTTAAGGCTTAAGCACGATGAGCTAAGAAGTATGGATGACAGCCTGGCGGCAGATACATCGCTTAATCTGGATGACAGCTTTGTCAGGAATTTTAAGAAGAGTAAGCCCAGGGGCTTCGAGAGGAAGAGGGCATATCTTATAAAGGGAGAGAAGCTGCCTACAGGGGAATTCGGCCTTATGCACGGATATATGCCTATAGATAAGCTTAAGGAGGCAGCGGGTGGATACGGTGTGTCGGTCAATACCTATCTGGTCGCCTGCTTTGCATACAGTGTATATGTGGCATGCCTTAAAAGGAGTGCATCGGAAAAGCCTATAAGGATAGCGGTCCCCGTCAACCTAAGACCTTACTATGATTCCATTACCACCAAGAATTTCTTCATGATGGTATCCGCGGAATTCCATCCTGAGGAGAGGGAGTATGACTTTAAGGAAGTGGTGGATACGATCAACGCAAGCCTTAAGAGCCAGATAAGTAAGGAGCATCTGGAGGATCTTTTCTCATATGGCGTGGCCAATCAGCAGAATATCTGGCTTCGGATATTCCCTTTACCCATTAAGAGTATCGCCATGAGGATCGTCTATAATCAGTCGGCGTTAGCCAATACAACGACCGTGACCAATATCGGCAGGATACAGGTGGATGATATGTATGAGCCGTATATAGAGAGATTCCATGCCAATATAGCCATGTCCAAGGGGCAGTTTCTTAAGGGTACGATATGTGCCTTCAGGGATGAATATGTATTCACCTTCAGTACCATATTATCCGATACCTCCGTGGAGAGAGTATTCTTCAAGCGTATAATGGAGGATGGTGTTGATGTTAAGATAGAGACTAACGGAGTGTTCGTAAGACAATGAGCAGATGTAATAAGTGCGGGATAGATATATTGGATAATACCTGCGAGTGCCCTTTGTGCCACAGCGTGTTAGGGGCAAATAACATGAGCGTAACAGGAATAGCTACAGATACGGCAAAGAGTAGGGGAATGGATAAGACCGAGGAGGTTGACATAACTTATAAAAACATGTATCCGGATGTTTCCGTAAGCGTAAGGAAGTTCAGGTTCGTTGAGAGACTTGTGCTGTTCATAAGCGTGGTGGCAATGATGGGACTCATACTTGCCAATGTCATAGGAAGACCCTTTGTGGCATGGACTGTCATAATAGGTCTGATACTGGTGTATGTCAATACGGCACTTCGTATGGCCATTACGGGGCGGGTGGGCTATCAGTCCAAGACCATATGGCTTACCTTCATAGCGGTAGCTATCCTCATCGGTATAGATGCGTTGACGGGCTTTAGAGGGTGGTCGTTAAATGCTGTGCTGCCCTCGGCGATACTGCTACTTAGTCTTGTCACGTTTATTCTGCTTTTTGTCAATATCCGCAACTGGCAGAGTTATATACCGCTTGAGATATTCCTTGTAGTCATGTCTGTATTCATGCTTATCCTAAGCCTTGCAGAAGTGATCACATATCCTAATATAGTCTATATCGCGCTGGTTGTATCGGTTCTGCTTCTGTCGGGCACCGTGATACTCGGCGGCGACAGGGCCAAGCGGGAGCTTTTTCGCAGATTTCATATCTAAACGGTCGATATCCATGGGATTGACAGGCTGTATGCCTGCATAATAAGGATTCAAAGCAAGAAATTACATCTTTTAAGAATAAAATATCATTTTTTTAATGCCGCCATAGTTATATCATACAATAAGGGTACTGCGTATCGGAGGCAGTACGATGCTACGTACTTCTGCCGGTAACGTGAGACGATATGAAACCTATGATACTCAGAGAATGGAGAATAGTGTGAAAATATGAATGATATGAAAATAGAGGTTTATAATGAATGGGATCATGTGAATAAGGCGGAGAATTCAGGGGATACACAGGTAGTGCTTGCGTGGGACGGCGAGTACCGTAAGGGTGATATCATAGAATTCAGCGGCCTTAAAAAGGGACATTTCTATATGGTCAAGGTGGATGCGACCATAGAGGAAGCACTGGTGCTCATTAAGACTGAGAAAGTGATATATACCGTGCCCTTCTATGAGAAGAAGACAAGCTATAATCCGCTCTCTTTTTTCGGCAACAGGCACTATATATCCATAAGGGAAGCCAGAGAATATGAGATAAAAGCCTATAAGAATCTGGCTCTCAATCCCTTCGACCAGCATGATGTGGAGGGCGTATATCCCCACGCATCCGCCAATGTGGAGACAAGAGGAGAGGCGGTATTCGCTGCCCGTAATGCCATAGACGGATGTATAGCCACAAGGTCCCATGGTGAGTGGCCTTATGAGTCATGGGGTATCAACAGGCAGGATGATGCGTGTTTTACCCTTGACTTCGGAAGAGGAGTCGATATAGACAGGATAGAGATATATACCAGAGCGGACTTTCCTCATGATAATTGGTGGATAAAGGGAGTGCTCGAATTCTCCGACGGAAGCAGTATGGATCTGACATTCGATAAGCATATTGATGATCCACATGTATTCGATGGTATAGATAAGAAGGATATAAGATGGCTTAAGCTCCATGACCTTATCAAGGCCGATGATCCGAGCCCTTTCCCCGCACTTACCCAGATAGAGGTATACGGCAATGAACATGCATAATACTCTCGCAGAGGATATATATAACAGCATATGTGATACAGTGCATATATCGGAGATAGTCTTCCCCGGTAAGGGAGAGTGTGACTTAAGAGCAGGCTCAGACGGTGTGGATAATGCAGATGATGACATGCGTGCCGCTTTGCTTAAGAAAGCCGATGAATACCTTGATAAAGATTATCCCATACTGCTTCTGTCAGATTACAGGAGATTCTCTGCAGACGGCAACAGGGCATACTTCGAAGAGAAGTACTTCTTAAGGCGCAGGATGTTAACAGTCCTTACGCTTGCGGAGTGTGTGGAGGGCAAGGGGAGATTCCTTGATAAGATACTTGACGGACTCTATCTTATCTTAGAGGAGACCACATGGTGCATACCTGCTCACAATACATATATAAGGGATGAGAAGCAGCTTATACTTCCCGATGAGAACAGACCCATAATCGACCTCTTCGCAGCGGAGACTGCGGAGATAGTGGGACTTACGGAGAGCCTGTTAAGGGAGAAGCTAAGCAGGATAAGTCCTTATATTAGTGAATATGTGGACAGGGAGATAAAAAAGCGCATACTTATCCCTTACCTTACATATCACTTCTGGTGGATGGGTAACGGTCTTGAACCTATGTGCAACTGGACACCGTGGATCACACAGAATGTCCTTCTGTCATTATACAGCAGGAAGAGAGACTTCATGACGAGCAAGGAGTCCGGTAAGGTACTTAGACAGGCTGCAGCATCAATTGATTACTTCTTGGATGAATACGGGCAGGACGGCTGCTGCAACGAAGGCGCACAGTATTATTCACATGCGGGCCTCTGTCTCTTCGGATGTATAGATGTGCTTAACAGGATAACTGACGATGCTTTCGCTCCCATGTATGAGGATGGGCTTATTAAAAATATAGCCGCATATATAGTAAAGATGTATGTGGGCGATGGATATTATATCAACTTCGCCGACTGTTCGCCCTTCCCGGGACACAGGGATATAAGAGACTATCTTTTTGCGATACATACACATAATGAAGCATATGCGGCCTTCACGGCACTGGACTACAGGAGCCTTGCTGCCGATGAGAGGCTTGCCTTTGATGAACAGAATCTCTACTATCATCTGCTTACCCTGATGCACCATGATGAGGTCATGACATATAAAGTGTCTGAGGTACATGCAGAGGATTCGTATTTTGCCAGCGTGGGACTTATGATAGCAAGGGATGAACACTATACTCTTGCCGTCAAGGCCGGCAATAACGGCGACAGCCACAATCATAACGATGTGGGAAGCATAACGCTCTATAAGGATAATAACCCCATGCTTATAGATCTTGGCGTGGAGACATATACAGCCAAGACCTTCTCTCCGGACAGATATGATATCTGGACCATGCAGTCGGCTTATCATAATACGGTGAACTTCATTGAACACAGGGCAGAGAACGGAGCGAGCATGATACCGGATACGGCTGCCATATCCATGCAGTACACAGGACCGGATATATGCCAGCGTGACGGCGCAGAATACGGCGCTTCGGATACGGAGGTATCACTTGCACCGGATCGGGCGCATATGAGGTTTGATATGACGGGAGCCTATGATGATAAGCGTATCGGAAGCGTGGTAAGAGAAGTGACCTTTGATAAGAATACTAAGATAATGATAGAGGATAGTATCGTTACATATCCATATACCGATACGGACACGACCGCAGATAGCGGCAAAAGCAGTGCGACCGTGACAAGGCTAAGTCCTGTTATGACATTTATGTCATATGAAAAGCCGATGATCATTGACAGTGATATGCCGGATGCTGACGGCACGGCAAGGATAGTATACAGTGTGAATGTATCGGATGCCGCAGCTTCATCGGATGATGTGAAGAGTAAGGATGCGGCGGGTGTAATATCAGGTAAGGATAACCTTAAGAATGCGGTAAGGATCAGGATCGGTGACCTCGGTATTATAGAAGCATACGGTATAGATAAAGCCACCGTATCTGTCTGTCCGATCACTGATGAGAGACTTGGGATCGCGTGGAAGCATGACTGCTACAGGATATTGCTCTATCCTGTTACAGCTTGGAATTAAGCCATTCTCTGGGACTTACACCCTCTACCTTCTTGAACACCTTGGAGAAGTAATAGGCGGATTCGAAGCTTAGTGCATCCGCTACCTCATATATCTTCATATCATCGTTAAGCAGCATCTCTTTGGCCTTCTCGATCTTCTTAGTGTATACATATTCAGAGAACCCAACCTCCGTATTCTTCTTGAATATGGAGGAAAGGTATGCACCTGAGAGACCGAAGGTCTCTGCCACCTCGGATAATTGCAGCCTGCCGTCTAAGTTCTCATCAATGTACTGTTGTATGGATGCTATGAGCTTATCCTTGCCGGAACGGCGGTTGGCACCCACTATATGGGAGAAGAGGCGGATGGGTGTACCCTTATCCGCATGCTCCTCGGCGGTCTTGGATTCCTCGAAGGATGTGTGAATATCCATGGGATCGGATACGGCCGTACCTATGCCGAAACGAAGCTCCACATTGAAGTAGTTCTGTATCATCTCTATGGCGTTCTCAAGACCGTCGTGTATCTGTTCCATTATATCGGCCACGGCTTCTTCCTCATTAAAATAGAAGATAAAGGTGAAGTGCTTCATGTCATTGGCTATGGAATAGCAGGGCGAATACTTGGACAGTATATCCGCCGTCATCCCAAGGGTGGAGGAATATAGTGTCAGCAGCTTCTCCTCACTTATATCATCGCCTTCACACAGCTTGCCGTAGACTGCGATATAGCGGTTATAACTAAAGTCCATCTTATTCTCTGCGGCCTGACTGAAGAAAGTCTCTCTGTCGGTGATGATATTGTTAAGCACCTTGATAACGAACTTCTGCCTGAATTCTTCGATGGAGCGAAGCTCTGTATCGCCTGTCATCCTGCCGGCCGATGAATACTTGTCTACACGCTTTACGGCACGCTCTAAAGCCTTCTTAAGTGTCTGTGCGGATAATTCTATCTTAACAAGGTAATCCACGGCATCACCCGAGATGGCGCGTCTTGCCATCTCGAAGTCCTCAAAGGCTGTAAGCATGATGAATACCGGCAGAGGACCGAATCTCTCCGCTGACTTCTCTATGAGTTCGAGACCCGACATGATGGGCATCTTGATATCGGATATCACTATCTCGGGGTGCAGCTTCTCTATCATGTCAAGTGCATCCTTGCCGTTGGAGGCGCTTCCGATTATCGTATATTCATCAAAGCCCTTGCCCATCATGGACTTAAGTCCGATCTGGACGAGGGGTTCGTCATCCGCTATGAGTACTCTGTATTGTCCGTTCATATTATTCCACCATGCCGTATTGCACTAGCCTTTCTCATTTTTCTCATATTCATACATCCTGGGAAGGATGAACCTCATGGTAGTATAGCTGCCCGGCTTGCTATACGCCTTAAGCCCGTATCTTTCACCGAAGGTAAAGGCGATGCGGCTTGCCACATTGGCAACTCCCACATCCTTAAAGAAGTCATTGGACGAACTCTCATCACCTTTGATTATGCGCTTAATAGTCTCTTCATCCATCCCTACTCCGTTGTCGGTTACATCTATTATGAGATTATCCTCTCCATCCGTCTCATCCTTCTTACTGTATATATGTATGACTATCCTGCCGGCGCTTCCCTTGGGCTCTATGCCGTGGAAGATGGCGTTCTCCACTATGGGCTGTAACGAGAAGCGGTTCACCATACAGTCAAGGAGCGTCTCATCTTCTATCTCGTAATCAAGCTCGATGGTGCCGCCGTAGCGGTACTTCATGATGGTATAGTAGTCGTCCAGGAGAGCTTTCTCATCTCTCAGGGGTATCAGATTCTCCGTGCCCTTGGAGACATTCTTAAGAAGTCTTGATAAAGCGGTGGACATATCGGCGATACCGTCCGCACCCTGGATCGTAGCCATCCACTTGATGGTATTAAGCGTATTGTACATGAAGTGTGGATTGACCTGGGATTGCAGTATGCGGTATTCAAGTGCCTGTCTGGTCCGCTCATCATCCACCTTATTCTTTATAAGTGCGCTTACATTGTCTGTAAGATCGTTGATACCTTTGCCAATCTCGCCAAGCTCATTCTCCCACTCTATCGTCTCATCCCTTGTGAAATTACCGTTACCGACCTTGGAAAGCTTGGATAACAGTGCGTCGACGGGGACGGTTATCATATGCTGAAGCAGTGCATATGTGACGACTCCCGCAAAAAGTATGAACAGAAGTATCATGATAATTATGATCAACTGGTCCTTGGTCCTTGCCATTAATTCGCTTGCGGATGGAAGGAGGGATAAGGATATGTTCTTATCGGGCAGTCTGTAGGTAGTAAGTCCGTCAGGAAGAGCTGCCTCGGTGTAAGTACCCTCCTCATATCTGTAGGTTATTCTATCGGCAAAGGTGATGTAGAGCTCGCTGTCCTTCGGAAGATCGATATTCCCCAGATGCTTGGTGATGATATCCGAGGATATCTCTACATATATGAAGCCTATGGTAACGGGAGAGCGGCTGCTTTTGACAGGGCGTATCACAGGTATCACGGGAACACTGTATGAGGGGGCGATGGGACTGGTATAGAGACCTGTGAAATTATAGCCGTATGAGGACATAAGCTCATCATAGCAGTCCATACGCATGATGCTGTCGGGGATGGCCATGGTTGTAGAGCCGGGAACGCTGGCTACATGGATGAAGTTGCTTCCGTCGGGAGTGGAGGCAATGAACCTTGTGATGATATCATGGGAGGCGCTTAGCGCATATTCATCATTCAGGTGCTTCCAGATATCCATGGTAAAGCGTCTTCGCTCCACGATATTATCGGAACCGAAGTCCGATATCCCGGTAAGATATGCTTCGACATCAGAGTCTAATAAAAGCCAGTTGGAAAAACCGATGGCACTGCTAAGGTCGGAGCTTATCTCACTGCCTATCAACTGCAGATTGATGTAGGCGGACTGCTGCTGGCTCTCTGTCAGATGCTGCCTTGTGATCATATAGCTTAGAATGGCTACGGCAATGGCTATGACTGCACACAGGGAGAGGATAATGGCTATTATCTTGAATCTGATGCTTTTAAAATAATATTTCATAGGATATATCTAAAAAAATGACAACTTTTTATAAAATAAAGGCAAAATTGTAATAAAATGTAAATGATTAATGACAAATTTGTAAAAAATAATTCCATTCTGTCCCTACAGAAAAAATTATACGATAAAAGCACCTAAAAAACAATTTGACTGTTTTTATGATCAACAGGAGGTAAAAATGAAAAAGAAAGTAATCAGCACATTACTGGCAGTATCAATGATAGCTGCAACACTTACTGCCTGCGGAAGCAGCGCAGCACCTGCTACAGAGGCACCTGCGGCAGAAGCACCCGCGGCCGAAGCACCTGCGGCAGAAGCACCCGCAGCAGAGGCACCTGCAGCAGAAGCAGCAGATGAGCCTGTAACTCTTAAGTGGGCACTTTGGGATAAGGACGCTACAGTTTATTATCAGCCACTTATCGATGGCTATACGGCAGCTCATCCCAATGTAACGATCGAGATGGTAGACCTTGGTTCTACGGATTATCAGACAGTACTCGGAACACAGCTTTCAGGCTCTGATGCAAGCTTCGATGTAGTTACCATTAAGGATGTTCCCGGACTTGTAACACTTGCCAATAAGGGCGTACTTGAGCCCCTTGATTCTCTTATCGCACAGGACGGCATCGACCTCTCAGTATACAGCGGTATCACGGATCAGATCAAGGTTAACGACACACTTTACGAGCTTCCTTTCCGTCGTGATATCTGGGTGCTCTTCTACAATAAGGACGTATTCGATAAGGCCGGCGTTGATTATCCTACCAACGACATGACTTGGGAAGAGTATGATGAGCTTGCAAGAAAGATCACGGATACAACACCCGGTTCTGAGGTATACGGTGCACACTACCACACATGGAGATCTACAATACAGCTTCTCGGTATCCTTGACGGCAAGAACACTATAGTAGACGGAACATATGACTTCACCAAGCCTTACTACGAGATGGTACTTGCACAGCAGAAGGACGGCGTATGCATGGACTACGCTACACTTAAGACTCAGGGCTTACACTACTCTGCAGCATTCTATCAGGGCAATGTCGGCATGATGAACATGGGTTCATGGTTCATACCTACACTTATTGCTAAGGTTAAGGACGGTGAGGCAGCGGCAGCAGCTAACTGGGGTATCGTTAAGTATCCTCACGCAGCAGGCGTAGCTCCCGGATCAACACTTGCAACAATAACAGCACTTGCGATCCCTACATCAGCTCCTAATAAGGATGCAGCATGGGACTTCGTTAAGTTCGTATCAGGCGCTGAGGGCGCAGAGATTATGGCAGGCACAGGTAACACACCGGCTATGAGTAATGATGCGATAAATGCCAAGATAGCTGAGATGGACGGCTTCCCTACAGATGCCAATTCCAAGGACGCACTTACAGCAGCAGCAGCTTATCTTGAGATGCCTGCTAACGAGAAGTCTTCAGAGATCGAGACAGTACTCAATGAGCAGCATGACAACATCATGAACGAGGTATCTTCGGTTGATGATGCAATAGCAGCAATGAACGAGGGTGTACAGGATATAATCGGTCAGTAATACACTTACGTTAAGTGGGAATTCATAAGTTATAAGACTTAAGGCTATAAGTAACAACAAAAGAACAGGGTACCTGTTAAGGCAGGTACCCTTTTTAAGAAAAAGCATCAAAAAGATGTGGAACGGAGTTATGTATGAGCAACGAAGCCTCATTGACACAGGCGCAAAGGACAAAAGGAATGTCAGCCAGAGAACGCAAGAGAGCACTGGTGGCATATTCGTTTATCGCTCCCAATTTCATAGGGTTCGCAGTATTCACACTGGGGCCTATAATTCTTGCGTTCATAATGGCTTTTACCGAGTGGGACGGCTCCAATCCCATGAAATTCGTAGGGATAGGTAATTTTTCATCCCTTTTTGCCGATGACAGATTCTTGGCGGCGCTTAAGAATACCATAGTATACAGCTTATTCACGGTTCCGCTTACACTTGTGGCAGCCCTGGGGCTTGCCATCCTCTTAAATCAGAAGATTAAAGGCAGAACGTTCTTCAGAACAGTGGCCTTTTTCCCATATGTGGCTTCCCTTGTAGCCGTTGCGGCAGTATGGAATATGCTCTTTACTCCCAGCAAGGGCGGTCTTATGAACCAGCTTTTAATGAACGTCTTCCATACCGAGCCCCTTAAGTGGGCGGCGGCACCTAATACAGTTATGTTAACCATAATCCTTTTCTCCATATGGAAAAATATGGGCTACTACATGGTCATCTATCTGGCGGGTCTGCAGGGGATAAGCGAAGACCTATACGAAGCTGCGTCCTTGGACGGAGCCAATTCATGGCAGAAGTTCTGGTATGTGACATTACCTCAGCTTAAGCCTACTACATTCTTTGTTACAGTTATGTTAACCATAAGCTGCTTCAAGATATACGATATCGTGTATATGTTGGCCGGCGGTTCCAACGGTGTAGTCAATAAGAGCGCCATAGTCCTTGTATACTACATCTATGAGGAAGCATTCCGTAACTGGAAGCTGGGAAGCGCTTCCGCGGCAGCTCTGGTACTTTTTGCCATAGTACTTGTGATCACCCTGATACAGTTTAGGGGCGAGAAGAATTACGCTAACGATTAGGGAGGATATACAGTATGAGAAGCAAAACAACCAACAGAAGAATAGGCAAGGTGATCATATATATATTCTTAGTGATACTGGCGCTTATAATGCTGATCCCCTTCGTGTGGATGATCACCGCATCCCTTAAGCTTAATAAGGATATCTTCGTGATACCTTATGCATGGGTGGGGTTCGAACCCAGATGGCAGAATTACATAGATATCTGGACCAAGATACCTCTTGCCAGGTATGCTCTTAATACGGTCAAGCTGACCCTTATTGTTACACTTTTACAGATACTTACATCAAGCTTCGCGGCATATGCTTTCGCCAAGCTTCAGTTCAAGGGAAGGAACATTCTTTTCCTTGCATACATAGCCACGATAGCTGTGCCGTGGCAGGTATACATGGTGCCCCAGTTCATCTTCATGAGAAAACTTGGGCTTGCAGATACACACCTTGCCATTATCATATTGCAGGCCTTCTCCGCTTTCGGCGTATTCCTTATGAGACAGTTCTACGAAGGGATACCGGATTCGCTCTGTGAGGCGGCAAGAATAGACGGAATGAGTGAGTATAAGATATATGCCAAGATCATGCTTCCCTTATCGAAGCCGGCACTGTCCACACTGGTGATATTCACATTCGTCAATACATGGAATGACTTCTTAGGTCCCCTCATTTACCTGACCACGGATTCCAAGAAGACTTTGCAGATAGGTATCAAGATGTTCATATCACAGTATTCGGCAGAGTACGGACTCATAATGGCTGCGTCGGTTCTGTCACTCATACCGGTGCTTATAGTATTCATGGCACTGCAGAAGTACTTTGTGGCAGGTATTACGACAGGTGCAGTCAAGGGTTAAGCTTTTGGTAAGTGTACCTGATGATTACGGATATTCGGAGGATAGATATAATGGATAAATGGATAACTACGGAAGAACTGACCGGTTATCCCGAGATCACGAAGAGAGAGGCTATGAAGGCTCTCTCTCTGTGCGTATCGGGAGTACTTAAATATCTTGACGGATTTACGGACAGATTCCCCGGTCCTGCATCTTTTGACGGCTTCTATAAGCCCGGAGAGAATAAGGGCTGGACGACCGGCTTCTATACGGGAGAGCTCTGGCTTGCCTATGAGAATGCCGGGAATGAAAGTGATAAGAAGCGTCTGCTTGATGCAGCCAACATACAGGTAGGCTCGTTCCTTGAAAGGATAGAGAAGTTATATGATGTGGAGCACCACGATATGGGCTTCTTATACAGTCCTTCCTGCGTGGCTGCATATAAGCTTACGGGCTCTAAGGAGGGCAAAAAGGCGGCGCTCTTAGCTGCGGATAAGCTCATAACCCGTTTCCAGCCCGTGGGCGAATTCATTCAGGCATGGGGTGAGATGGGTGCAGCGGATAATTACAGGTTCATAATAGACTGTCTGCTTAATCTCCCTCTTCTGTACTGGGCAAGCGAGGAGACCGGTGATGATAAGTATAAGGATATCGCCGAGAAGCATATACACACAGCCATGGATAATGTCATAAGAGAGGATGACTCCACATGGCATACTGTATTCATGGATAACGTGACGGGGAAGTTCCACCACGGTGCAACATGTCAGGGCTATAAGGACGGAAGCGCATGGGCAAGAGGTCAGGCATGGGGCATATATGGCACGGCTGTGGCCTATAAGTATACCGGAAGGGAAGAGTATATAGGATATTTTAAGAGAGTGAGCGGATACTTCCTTAAGCATCTTCCGGTAGATCTGTGTCCCTTCTGGGACCTGACCTTCGGCGACGGAGACGAGGCGACAGAGCCAAGGGATTCATCCTCTGCCGTGATCGCTGCCTGTGGTATGCTTGAGATGAGTAAGTATATGGATACTGCGGATTCCGTGTACTATACCGGAATAGCCCGTAAGCTTATCAAGGCTGTGTATGATATATACAGCGTGAAGGATATCGACACATCCAACGGCAGGATACTGCATGGGACCTATTCCAAGAAAAGTCCGTACAATACCTGTACACCGGAGGGAGTTGACGAATGTGTCATATGGGGTGATTATTACTATATGGAAGCACTTAACAGACTTCTTAACCCTGACTGGAAGATATACTGGTAATAAGCTTATGCTTTGACTAAAGATCACACTTAGAATAACGGAGAAGATAATAAATGGCTGTATTCACACCCAAGCACACGGATTATGACTTAAGTCCATATACTGGTCTTACAAGAGAGAGCTGGATAGAGGCAGGGCAATACCTCTTATCGGGGATATTTGGCAATATCTCTGATATGGATGCGCCTATCATCATGCCAAGGACAGAGACGGAGATTACCTACCCCCATCTTAAGGCACCAGATAATGTACGTAAGGCAGAGCTTAAGGCCGAGATATTCGAAGGACTTACAAGGTCATTATTCATAGCATCGGTGCTTCTTGCCGATGATCCCGACCTTGTTCTTAACGGTATAAGCATCAGGGATTACTACAGCCTGCATATACTTAGAAGCTGCACGGATAAGAGCAGTGACGAATATGTGGGTTCATATGAGGATATGCAGAAGCTTACGGCTTCGGACGATCCCTTTAGGCCTTATCAGCAGACGGTGGAGACCTGTGCTCTTGTGATAGGTCTGTATATGTGTAAGGATGTCATATGGGAGAGATATTCTGACAGGGAAAGAGATGAGATCGCCGCTTTTCTGTCAGGCTTTGCTCATGCCAATACCGTACCCCAGAACTGGCGGCTTTTTAACATGCTTGACATGGCCTTCCTTGATATGTACGGCTATGAGACAGACAGGAATATCATGGCGGCGAACACCACCACCCAGATGGTCAGCATGGCCGAGAATGACTTGCGTATGGAGTTCAAAGGATTCTTCACGGCATAATCTCCTCATAAGTGATTGAACGTGTCAGGAAGCCTGCATCCAGCATCAGCTCGCCTGCTTTCATGACCATGTCCGGACGCAGGCGGAAATCCCTGTGTCCCGAGTCCTGATCAAGCTGGAGCCGGAGTATCTCGTCCAGCATCAGCTTTTGCATAACCCTGTTGGTGGGGATACGGAAAGACTTGACATACTTCATGACTATGTCGAGCGTCTCCTCAGGATGCTCCGCAGCCCATTCCCATCCGCGGCGGCTCGCACGCGCGAAGCGCTCGAACCTCTCCGGATCCTTGCGGTAGGATGCCTGTATCGCATAAACCCCGTCGTCCTGGATGTTGTATCCGTGCTCTGAGAACCTGTAAATCCTCTCCTCGGGGATATCCTGTCCGTACTGGATAAG
>CAJONG010000026.1 GCA_905235845.1 uncultured Lachnospiraceae bacterium | reverse complement strand
TTTGCTTATTGCCGGTTGGATATCGATACTCTGATCGTGAAAGACCATTGTAATGATATAGTACGGAGAATGTGATTCATATTCTCCGAAATCACCGGATTCATCAATGAAGATGCTTAGTTCCTTCAACTGGATTTACCTCGGTAGTATAGTCAAAAAAATAGCGGGGAACTTCCCCGCCGTTGATGGACCTGGGTCTTGCGACCAGCCCAATAGAAACTTTGTTTCCGTTACACTTATTATATGCGAAAAACTGCGAAAAATCAATAAGATTTTAAACAACGTAACTTTGGAACTCGAGAGTAACCTGAGCGCATATTTTCGCACAACCTAATTTTACATTGTCAAGCATCCTTGTCAACTAAGTGCGTCAACTAACGAAAAGACTTTTATTTGCGCCGGAAATTCATTTCGCGAAAAAGTCTTTTAGAAGGTTGACAGTGTTGGTTGACACAGAATTAAAAGGAATTGGTGAAGAAAGGAAAAAACATGAGTGAAGTAACACTTTTACAGGAATTAAATGTGCAACCGGTGGCCGCTCCGAGCATAGTACCGCTTGCATATGGTGCAATGGTCATGCTTAAGGAACTGGCTGATGTGGAAAAAGCAAAAGCACGACAATATCCCTTATGGCATAAATATCTTCTTACGATAGAAGAGGCAGCTGAGTATTTCGGAATAGGCGAGAAACGTCTTAGAAGGATTGCATCGGAGAATATAGGTGAAGATTTTGTCATGGAAATCGGCAGCCAGATACGGATCAAGAGGGAACTTTTTGAAAGATATTTGAATGATGTCGGAACCATTTGACGAACATTCCGACAGGGTGATTTTTCATGATAAAAACGGCAAATGTTATAGAAACCGGAACCGCTTTACGTTATAATCGGAACGTGAGGCGGTTCTTTTTAGCTGCGGGCAGGGAATACTGCTCGTTTTTTGAAAGGAGACCGCAAAAATGAGTGATAAAAGGAGAGATAACAGAGGGCGTATTTTACACAATGGTGAATTTCAGATGAGTGATGGCAGATATCGCTTTAAATATCAGGATAGCTTTGGAAATACCAAAGTTGTTTACAGCTGGCGATTGGACCGTAACGACAGAACACCGGAGGGAAAAAAGAAAACAGCATCTTTGCGTGAGATGGAAAAACAGATCCAGGCGGATCAGTTCGATCATATCGTTTCAAATGGAGGAAATCTGACGGTAGTGGAGCTTGCCGAGAAATACATTTCAACAAGAACCGGAGTAAGACCGACCACACAGGCAGGATATGGTACTGTGCTGAACCTTCTGAAAAAAGATCCATTTGGTGTAAAGCGCATCGATACAGTTCGGATATCTGATGCAAAGTGTTGGCTGATCAAATTACAGAGCAAGGATGGGAAGAGCTATAGTTCCATTCATTCTGTAAGAGGTGTCTTAAGACCTGCCTTTCAGATGGCGGTAGATGATGACCTGATCCGCAAGAATCCCTTCAGCTTCCAGCTTGTTGAGGTACTTATCAATGACAGTGTAACGAGAGAAGCCATTACAAGAGATGAAGAAAGGAAATTTCTGAAATTTATAAAGGAAGATCCGCATTTCTGCCGCTATTATGAAGGTATCTATATTCTTTTTAAGACAGGCCTTCGTATATCAGAATTCTGTGGGTTGACCTTAAATGACATTGATTTTAAGAACCATAATATCAATGTTGATCACCAGCTTCAGAAAAGAGCTAAAACAGGATATTATATCGAAGCGACCAAGACAAGCAGTGGGACAAGGGTATTGCCCATGACACCGGATGTTGAGGCGTGTTTCAGGACGATTATCAGTAACCGTAAGCCGCCTAAGGTAGAACCCTGTGTTGAGGGTTATACCGGATTCCTTTACTTTGATAAGGATGGAAGTATCATGTATTCTTTGCATTGGGAACATTACTTCAAGCATATCCTTGACAAGTACAATGGGATTTACAGGGTTCAGCTTCCAAAGATCACACCGCACGTATGCCGTCACACTTACTGCTCCAATATGGCAAAGTCCGGTATGAATCCGAAAACACTCCAGTATCTGATGGGACATTCCGATATAAGTGTTACGCTCAATACCTATACTCACGTGAACTACGAGGATGCCAGAGAAGAAGTGAGCCGAATTTCTGAGGTGATATAGCGTTGTACTTGCATTATGTTGTGCTACATGCTCATGGCGATGGCGCGTGGATACGCCAAAAACCCGAGGTATAAAACCGGAAATTTTATACCGATTTTTATACCTTTTTCCGGCAAAAATATGCCAAAATATGCATATATTATGCCGGCAAATGAAAATACAAAAGGTGTTAAAACCCTGATAAAACAAGGAAAAACGATATGATTAAGATACTATTCATCTGCCACGGCAATATCTGCCGCTCCCCCATGGCAGAATATATGTTAAAGAAGATGGTCGTTGACAGAGGGATTGAAGGTGATTTTTATATTGAGTCAGCGGCGACATCGACAGAAGAGATATGGAACGGAGTGGGCAATCCGGTATATCCGCCTGCGAGAGATGAGCTTAGGAGACACGGTATAGATTGCAGCGGCAAGCGCGCCAGACAGGTAAGCCGTGAGGATTATGAGCGCTTTGACTATATACTTTGTATGGAGAATACCAATATCCGCAATACTCTGCGCATCATAGGCAGCGACCCGGAGGGCAAGGTTAAGAGGCTCCTTGACTATGGCGACAGACCGAGAGACATAGCCGACCCGTGGTATACCGGGATATTTGACAGAACATATAATGATATAGATGAGGGCCTCAATGCTTTTCTTGAATATTTGGGCTACTAGTGCTATACAGTAAATATGGAGAAATCCAAGGCTGCAGTGATGTGTCGACAGATGATTCAGTCAGACGAAATTCGGACGAAATTCGGAGGCAGGTGCATAGATGAGACAGGACAGGACCACGCCCATAGCTAAAAATAAAAAACCAGGTGCCTATGCGATCATCATCACTGTACTCATCGTACTTATCGTGCTCACTAACCTTATCGCATGGAACTCCAAAGAGCTCTCCGACCTATACAGAGATAATATATTCGTTATCTGGGGCCCGTTATACGGCAAGGTCACGGGTCTTACGGATCGATCCGTGGGTGAGATCATGCTCGGAGTGGCACTACTGCTTATCCTGCTTTTTATCATGGCTCTCATCATTCTTACGGTAAGCAGGATAACCTCGTCATTTCGTAAAAGGAGAGTGTCCCAGATATCTGAGGGTGGCGGTATTCCCCAAGCCCACGCACGGACCGTCACAGACAGAGTGTGCGTCGTATATCTTAAGGTGTTTGCGCTGATCTTATGTATAGTCGCACTTATCCAGACGTTTAATTGCTTCGTTCTTTACCATACATCCACATTTGAAGAGAAGTATGTCAGTGAATATCTTAAGGACAAGGGAGACCGCAAGTATACTATAGAGGAACTGGGTGCACTCAGAGACCTGGTGGTCATGCGGGCCAACGAACTGGGCGATAAGCTTCCGAGAGATGCATCCGGCAATCTTACATATGAAAAAGACATGGCGACTGAGGCTGTGGAGAGCATGAAGGAACTTGGGATGACCTATGACGGACTGTCCGGATATTATGGCAGACCGAAGGCATTGTATACAAGTGAGTTTTTCAGTCAGCAGTACATAATGGGATACTATTTCCCCTTCTCCATGGAAGCCAATTACAATGACGTGATGTATATAGCCAATATCCCGCATACCATGTGTCATGAGCTTGCGCATACCAAGGGATTCATCAGTGAGGATGAGGCCAATCTCATAGGATTCTTAGCCTGCATCAGATCGGATGACGATTTTTTTGAGTACAGCGGGTATCTGTCGGTGTTAGGCTATCTTGACAGCGATCTTAAGGAGTCCATTATGGTGGATACTGCGGCAAGGCATGGACTAAAAGTATCGTCTAAGGAAGAGATCACACAGGAGTCACTTGAGGCAGCAGGTGTTGATGTCAGTGCTTATACAGAGGAGATACATGCAGAATATGACACACATGTCGTTATCTCCGACAAGGTCAGACAAGACAGGGTTTTCCTGACTAAGGAGGCATGGGATAGGGTCGAGCAGAATGCAGTCATTGATACCGAGACTGTGCACGCCGCATCGGATGCATTCATCAATACGAACCTAAAAGCCAACGGTGTCAGTCAGGGGGATGCCATATACAGTGAAGTTGTGGCTTTACTTATGGATTTTTATGTGTATAATATAGAAGAGGAACTGCAATAGGGCAGTAGCATAGGATGCTACCGCCCTTTATTTGAGAAAGAGGAGATAAGTATGAGCGATTTTATGACGACTGTCGCAACAGTTAATGACAGTATCAATTCATTCGTATGGGTTAAGATCGGTCTGGTGCTGCTGATAGGTACGGGTGTGTTGACTACCGTGTTGACGGGATTTTTCCAGGTAACTCACTTCAAGCATTGGATGGGCAAGACTATAGGCGGAGTGTTCAAGCCGGATGCACATGTGAAGCATGAGGCAGGATCGGTATCTCAGTTCCAGGCACTTTGTACTGCTCTTGCGGCTACGATCGGTACGGGTAATATAGCCGGTGTTGCCGCTGCCATATGTGTGGGCGGACCCGGTGCGGTATTCTGGATGTGGGTTGCCGCATTCCTTGGTATGATGACCAACTACTCAGAGAATGTGCTCGGTATATACTATCGTCGTAAGAATAAAGAAGGCGAGTGGTCAGGAGGAGCCATGTATTACTTAAGAGACGGTCTGGGTAATATCATGGGATACGAGAAGCTTGGCAGGTTCTTAGCAGCGCTTTTTGCCTGCTTTGCCATCCTTGCATCCTTCGGTATCGGCAATATGGGTCAGATCAATAAGATCACTCTTAACCTTGAGAGTGCATTCTTTGCCAATGTAAGTACTCCTACGGTACTTGGCGGTGTGAGCCTTGTCAATCTCATCATAGGGCTGGTGCTCATGATTGTCGGCGGCTTCATCATCATAGGCGGTCTTAAGAGGATCGCGGCCGTAGCAGAGAAGGTTGTACCCTTCATGGCTCTTATATATATATTTGGCGCTCTTATCATCATGTTCGTGCACATCACTTCGATCGGCGCCATGTTCGCTTCCATATTCAGATTCGCTTTCGGTATCAAGGCAGTCGAGGGCGGTGCGGTCGGTGTGGCTGTGTCTATCGTTATTCAGCAGGGCTGTAAGAGAGGTGTATTCTCCAATGAGGCAGGTCTTGGCAGCTCCGTAATGGTCCACAGTAACTCCAATGTCAAGGAGCCTGTGAAGCAGGGTCTCTGGGGTATCTTCGAGGTGTTCGCCGATACCTTCGTCGTATGTACGATGACAGCGATAGTTGTTCTTTCATCAGGTTATATAGATCTATCTACAGGATTGGTAAAAGAAGGGGTGTCTGACGCAACACTGGTCGCACAGGCATTCGGCAACGTATTCGGACGCCCGGGACAGTGGTTCGTGGCTATCGCGGTGCTTCTCTTCGCATTCACGACAGTGCTCGGCTGGTCACACTATGGCAGCAAGGCCGTTGAATATCTCTTCGGAGTGAAGGGAACCAAGGTATACAGAGTGATATTCGTGCTGATGATGGTATCCGGTGCGGTGATGACATCTTCCCTTGCATGGGATATCTCGGATACCTTCAACGGACTCATGATGGTTCCCAACCTTATCGGTGTGGTAGCACTTACACCTGTTGTGGTTAAGATCACAAGGAATTATGTTAACCGCAAGCTCAAAGGCAAGGATGAGGAGCCCGTGCTCTCATACTTCCCCGAGATCCAGGCAGAGGCCGCAGAGGCAGTTGCAAGGGGAGAAGAGTAAGAGCTGTTACGGAGTGTAAGATATGTCTGAGAGAATGAGACGTTTTCTGATACTTATATTGTGCATATGTATGTCAGTCCCCGGACTTGGTGCGGGGACTGATACTTCATGTGCGGAATTTGTAGGTGCGGATTCTCTGCCCATGCAGGGTCTTAATCTCAGAGAGGAGATCAATCTTAAGAATGATGTTCTCCCGATACATGTCAGAACTATAGAGGAAACAGAAGAAGAATTACAGAATATCAGCAGGAGAAGCGATAGCTGTTCGATAAGGCTGCTTAAGCTTATTACGGCATGCGTACTTGCGGCAATACTGTCGCTTACGCTGACACTAACGGTTTTATATCTTCTTTTTTACATAGGTGATAACGGTCAGAGTCTGTCGGTTATAAGATATATTCATGATCAGGACGGACAGAAAGACTAAGATCTGTGGTGCGATGGAGACAGTGATATCTTCATCGTCCCATCATAGAATGCATTCGCATTAATATTTCAAAGTCTTGGAGGAAAAATGAATATAGGATTATTGATCATTATGATCGTCGGCGGGGCTTTAGGAGCGCTGTCTACTTTGTATTGTATTCTTGGTCTTCCTGTTGTATTCATATACAAGCTGTACAGGAAGGTGAGATTTGGTATCTCATTATTTGATTGATCTGAATGAGAATTAAAAATGGAGATTAGAATGGATACTGTGGTTAAGATTATAGTAATAGCTATCGTTGTCATAGGGATCATCTGGGGCATATGGTTTGAATACAGACCGGATGATAAGTCGGACAAGAAAGGATGAATAATATGAAGATACTTGCAGCGATATTTATAGCAGCAGTTTTGGTTGTACCTGTTCTTATGGGATTGTTCCTTAAGAAATAGGGGAAATATGAAGTAGTCAATACAGGGCATGGACCATAAGGTTCATGCCCTGTTTCAATCTTTGGATTAACTGCCATTGATTAATTTGTATTAAGAGATGGAGGCTGTCTTACCACCTGTTCTTTTCTACCTCACCTCGCAGATACAGGTTGCCCTTGATATCCTTCTTGATAGGGCTAAGTTTACCCTGATTTATCAGATAGGAGACATTCTGTCTTGAGCATTCCAAGGCATCACAGACGTCTGTCGTATCAAGGATATTCTCTGCCATAAAGGTTATAAAATCTCTCCGTGTAAGGTGGATAGATGTACCGAGTGTATACAGGAGCAATGCCGGGATGTCGATCGAGTCATTAAATGTCGCATAATAGCCGCCTGATCCGACACGACATGATCTGTATAGTGCCTCGTTGACAAGCACTTTATCGATATCGTCGCGTGAAAAGGACAGGCGGACCTCATGTTCTGACAGATCTGTCAGTTTGATCATTTTAATGGTATCATCTTCAAAAAAGCACAATAATCTATGATCGTCCAATGTCATGCATTCTGTGAGATTATGTCTGGCTCTGTCTGTAACATAGTCGGGCAGGTCATCGATCCTTTTTATTGACATCTCATCCTGTGCGCACTTTCCTTCAGCGATCTCAAGCAGCTTCATCTCATCATATTCACGCAGCCTGTTGTGGGTCAGGATAGAAGAGATATTTTGTCTGGTAGGTGGGACGATCCGTTCACGTATCCACGTAAGTGATGCCATTCTTGGTATGGTGAGTATCCCACTTTTCACATATTCAGTGAAAAGCATCGGGGCAGTCCATTCATCAAGTCCGTCGCACAGTTCTATGATGAAAGTTCTTGTTTTGCCATAGTACAGGAGCGTACCGACAGAACACCCGACATCCGCATCATATACATCATAAGCTCTCATAATACTCATACCTCTTACATATCATCTCCCATATGCGATTGGTAAATACCGGAGATAAAACATCTTCAAGTCCCTCGAATATACGCGCCTTATCATCAGATGTGAGGCTACCGTCAAATACAGAGTTCTTGTCCTGTATCAGTTCAAGGTTGCCTAAGCAGGATGAGGAACCTATGTAATTCTGGCATCGCTTGTCCCCGGTTATGTCAAAAGATGCCGCCTCTTCATCCGTATAACAGGTGCACAGAAGTGACAGACCGTGGTCGAATAATGGAGCCAGGCGGACTGTACGTGCGTGAGGGTTGCGAAGTACTTCGATGTTAGCTCCGTGCCTGTCTCTGTTAAGTATCAGATAATCAACTGCTATCATCCGGTCTATGTATTTACGCCATCCCTTTCTGATACAGAAATCGTATGGCATCTCATTGGGCAGCGAATTAATGCGACAATAGTCATCCAGAGCTGTCTTGGCTTCGCCACGTTTTTTATAGTCCTCAGATGCGCACAGATAAGTGTTATATATCTTACCCTCGATCTCTATATCGGCATTGATCAGTTCATAGTGCAGATGATCAATACCCAGAATTGTGAGAAGCCTGTCAACGATCAGTTCGTTGACACATTCATGACCGATCACTCCGACAGAAGGGTCGAAATTAGAGAGCTTATAGTATATCTTCCTGCCGTGGATCGTTGATTCGGATTTTAAGAAGTTGCCGGCTGTGCCGCTTGAACCTCTTATGTGTGACCAACGAAGGTAGGTCAGATCCTGTTTTTCATTGATTATTTCTGTGTTCATAATAATATTAACTCTTGTGCCATTGCCTCTTGTAAAGAGTGAACTAAATTCCTTTCGCTTAATATATTTGACGCACGTCAAATATATTCATAACTATAATACCATACTACTTGACGCACGTCAAATGATATAATGCTGTTGCATACACATTGAGTGTAACAACCAAGCGCCCTTGTTTTCAAATTAAGAATATTGTATACTCTAATCGTTGCATTTTCGGTTGGTCTGCAGAGATGTGATCTGTAAAATATATTGTATATTATGAAAGGATATTATCATGGCTAAGCTAACACAATCAAGGACTCATACCTGCGGAGAACTCCGTATGGAGAATGTGGGCGAGGAAGTCACACTTACGGGCTTCTATGACAACATGCGTAAAGTGAGTAAGAATCTTGGATTCCTCATACTAAGGGATTTCTACGGAACGACCCAGCTTGTTATAGAGACCGAGGAAATGATGGATAAGTTAAGCGGAGTCAATAATGAATCCACTCTTTCCGTTACCGGTACCGTAAGGGAGAGATCCAATAAGAATCCCGGACTTCCCACTGGTGATATAGAGGTGGTTCCGACAGACATACAGGTGCTTGGCAAATGCATATACAATGAGCTCCCCTTTGAGATCAACAGATCTAAGGAGGCCGATGAGGCTACAAGGCTTAAGTACAGATACCTGGACCTTCGTAATCCCGCCGTTAAGGACAGGATCGTTCTAAGGAGTAAGATCGTCTCTGAACTAAGACAGGCGATGACAGCACATGATTTCCTTGAGATAACTACCCCTATCCTTACATGCTCTTCGCCGGAGGGCGCAAGAGATTATCTCGTACCCTCACGTAATCATCCCGGCAAGTTCTATGCGCTGCCGCAGGCTCCTCAGCAGTTTAAGCAGCTTCTTATGACTTCCGGATTCGACAGGTACTTCCAGGTCGCTCCCTGCTTCAGAGACGAGGATGCCAGAGCGGACAGAAGTCCCGGAGAGTTCTACCAGCTTGACATGGAGATGGCGTTCGCTACGCAGGAGGATGTATTCGCGGTCATAGAGGATGTGCTTCCTCCGATTTTTGCCAGGTACGGAACATATAAGACGGCGAGTACCGCACCCTTTAAGCGCATATCCTTCACGGATGCAATGGAGACCTACGGTTCGGACAAGCCTGACTTAAGAATTGACTTAACCCTTAAGGATGTTACATCCCTTATGAGCGGATGCGGCTTCGGTCCCTTCGACGAGGGCAATACCATAGAGGCGATAGTTGTAACCGGCTTCAATGCGTCACGTAAGGTTGTGGATAAGATATGCGCCGATGTAGAGGTTGCAACGGCTAATAAGGCCTATTGGTTCAAGCTTGATGAGAACGGCGAGCTAGTCGGCGGAATCTCCAAGTTCCTACAGGAGCGTAAGGATGCAGTTATCTCTAAGCTTGGCATCAAGGCAGGGGACTTTGTAGGACTTACGGCTGGCAAAAAGCAAGATGCTCTTAAGACTGCCGGCGTGTATCGTAAGCTTCTCGGAGCGAACGCAGAGGGTCATATGGATAAGGAGCGCTATGAGTTCTGCTGGATTGTTGACTTCCCCATGTACGAGATAGGTGAGGAAAGCGGTGAACTGGAATTCTGCCACAATCCTTTCTCCATGCCTCAGGGCGGAATGGATGCTCTTAAGAATAAGGAGCCTCTTGATATACTTGCGTATCAGTACGATCTCGTGGTCAATGGTGTAGAGCTTTCAAGCGGTGCGGTCCGTAATCACGATCCCGAGATAATGGTGGAGGCATTCAAGTTAGTAGGACTCGGAGAAGAGGATGTCAAAGCCAAGTTCCCTGCTATGTACAATGCCTTCTGCTACGGTGCACCGCCCCATGCAGGTATCGCTCCCGGAGTAGATCGTATGGTAATGCTTATAGCCGGCGAAGAGAGTATCCGGGAGATCATTCCTTTCCCGATGAATAAGACGGCACAGGATGTGATGATGGGTGCTCCTGCTGAGGTTGATCCCAAGCAGCTTGCTGAAGTACATATCAAGATAGATATGCCAAAGAGCGAATAGTAGTTGACATAACATACCCAATATTATATAAAGAGTATTCAGGTAATTATATAGGTTATGAAGAAAGAAGAATCGGGTGCACTGCAAGGAATTGCAGTGCTCCTTATGATATTCCACCATTGTTTTCTGTATTCGTATATGTTCCTTGACGGATTCCTGCGTGATCCGGAATTCACCTCGCATTTTGCAAGAAGTACAAGGATAGCCATAGCCATCTGTGCCTTCGTAAGCGGATACGGGATATACCATGTATTAAGTAAAAGGGACGGATACAGGGAAGAATATAAGGATATGTTCCGAAGGATAGCAAGACTGTACACAAGATACTGGATCGCTGTTCTGATAACCATACTTGTGGACGGACTTATATTCGGCTCAGTCATATCATTAAGAGAACTTCCCGGCAATCTGACCGGATTTGACCCCACCTACAATACTACATGGTGGTATATAAGAGAGTACATGTTCATGCTCCTTATTGCACCTCTTATTAAGTCCGTATTACAGGGAGACAGTAAAAGGCGTAGGGCTGCTCTTATTATAGTCATATCGGTTGCCGTGGTCCTGGGCGTACTGTCATTATTGCCCATGGGCGGCGGTATGATCATTTTTTTACGTGAATATGTACAGGTCATACTTCTTATCATATTCTTTGAAGGATACCTTGTCGCCTTTATTCAGGATAAGTTAAAAGGGAGGGTGATTTTAGCCGGACGAAAGCCTTGGATCATGCTTGTTCTGGGAATATTCATAACCATTCTTTCTTACTCCCTGCGATATATGGTCTCCTTTGATGGAGGCGATTCCAAGCCGGATATAATAATAGCCCCTATATTCATTCTGGGAGCCGTGCTCGTTTTCAGGACTGTCACTCCCTTAAGGAAAGTCTTCGCTTTCCTCGGAAGTAATCTTCTGTATATGTGGTTCATACATGGCCTTATATGGAAGGAAGCCTTCGTATTCCTTACATCGAAGACCAATCCAGTCATATATTACACAGTGATAGTCATCTCTTCGCTCCTTATATCAATGTGTCTTAATGCGATAGAAAAAGCAATTCTTAAAAAGAAGAAAAGGGCATGAACTTTGCCGTCCATGCCCTGTAACATCATCTTCTCTGTGATTTACACCTTCAGATGCTTCATGTATATATTGTATTATCAATACATTTCCGTTACATCACAGCTTCTACTTCAACCGTACCCTGATTCGGCTCGTAAGGGATCAGAGTTCCTTCAATCTGTTTGCCGTTGACGGTCATGCTTCGAATTCCCTTCTGGCTTCCTGCAGCGTTGTTGACATGTATCTTGTAGATATTGCCGCGGAAGTGACGTGTGATCGTCATCTCCCTTATGGTATCGGGTATGCAGGGATCTACGATGAGACCGTCAAGATGAGGTCTTACACCCAGGATGTGCTGTGATACATTGGTGAATGTCCATGCAGCCGTACCTGTAAGCCAACTGTTTTTGGCCTCACCGAAGTTGGGAGCATCCTTACCTGCGATCATCTGTGCGTAAGCATAGGGCTCTGCACGATGTATATCCGAAATATCTTCGGTATAAGCAGGGCATGTCTTCTTATATATCTCGAAGGCTCTGTTGCCTCGTCCGATAACAGTCTCCGCGATTGAGATCCAGGGATTGTTATGACAGAAAATTCCTGCGTTCTCCTTAAATCCCGGCGGGTAAGAGCTGATCTCACCAAGCTCTAAGTGATATCTCTGATAAGGCGGCTGCAAGAGCACGATACCATACTTGGTATCAAGTCTGTCCTTAACGCTGTCAAGTGCCTTCTCGGCCAGTCCTTCTTCAACACCTATTCCTGCCATTACGCACATTCCCTGAGGCTCGATGAAGATCTGGCCTTCCTCGCATACCTTGGAGCCTACGGGATTGGAATTAGCATCATATGCGCGCACGAACCACTCGCCGTCCCAGCCTGCGGTGGTAACGGCTTCGTACATCTAGGCAAGCTTAGCCCTTACCTCCCCTGCTTCATCATTAAGTCCTATATGCTCACACAGATCTGCGTATTCGTTACCGTACTTAACATACATTCCGGCGATGAATACGGATTCCGCAACAGGTCCCTCTGAAGGTCCCGTTGTCTGGAAGCTTTCGCCGGGAGTATCAGAGAAGCAGTTAAGATTAAGGCAGTCATTCCAGTCTGCACGTCCTATAAGTGTAAGCTTGTGAGGACCCTTGGCATTGTCGAAGAAGTTGAATGATCTCCTTAAGTGTTCCATAAGAGGTTTAGCCAGTTCCGTCTTATTATCAAAAGGAACCATCTCATCCAGTATGCTAAAATCGCCGGTCTCTCTGATATAGGCAGATGTGCCTGCGATAAGCCACAAAGGATCATCATTAAAGCCTGAACCTATATCCATATTGCCCGTTTTGGTAAGGGGCTGATACTGATGGTAAGCCGAACCGTCCTCAAACTGTGTGGAAGCGATGTCTATGATACGCTCTCTTGCCTTGTCGGGAATAAGGTGTACGAAGCCCAGAAGATCCTGTGAAGAATCTCTGAAGCCCATGCCTCTGCCCATTCCTGATTCATAATAAGAAGCGGAACGAGACATGTTGAATGTAACCATACACTGATACTGGTTCCAGATATTGACCATACGGCAGAGCTTGTCGTCCTCTGTCTCAAGAGTATACTTGCCAAGGAGGTTGTCCCAGTAGTCGCAGAGCGCCTTGAAGGCTGCATCAGCCTGCTCTGTGGTCTTATATCTGTCAAGCATCTCATGTGCTTTCTTCTTATTAACAACATTAAGCGCTTCCCACTTATCGTTCTTATCATTCTCTATATAGCCGAGTACGAATACATATGTAACCTCCTCACCGGGCTTAAGAGATGCCTTAAGCTGGAAGGAACCGCAGGGGGACCAGCCGCTTGCGATCTTGTTGGTAGCTGCGCCCTTTTCCACAACCTCGGGATCTGAAGGACTTCTGTATGCGCCGAGGAAGGTGTCTCTGTCAGTATCAAATCCTGCAACCGGAGCGTTCACAGCGTATACTGCATAGTGATTACGACGCTCTCTGTACTCTGTCTTATGGTAGATGACGCCGGGTTCTATCTCCATCTCACCGGTATTTAGGTTACGCTGGAAGTTGGATGAATCATCGACCGCATTCCAGAGACAGAACTCTATATAAGAGAATATATCGATATTCTTCTCAGTGCTTGCGTTGTTCTTAAGAGTAAGCTTGTTGATCTCGCAGTTATCTCCGATAGGTACGAAAGCTGTTACGCTTGCTGCCAGATCGTTCTTGCTGCTTTCGAAAATGGTATAACCGAGTCCGTGACGGCATGCATAAGAGTCAAGCTCAGTCTGTGTGGGCTGCCAGCC
This sequence comes from uncultured Lachnospiraceae bacterium, assembly GCA_905235845.1. Lineage (GTDB taxonomy): Bacteria > Bacillota > Clostridia > Lachnospirales > Lachnospiraceae > Colinaster. Next base: position 5,265 of record CAJONG010000026.1, on the reverse strand, counting down.
GGGATTCCATGTCACACCGTTATCCTTAATATAGAAGTAACGACCGTTGTTGTCATAGGGAACATTGTTATAGCGATATCTTGTCAGACGTAAAAGCTTGGCATCCTTGTAAAAAGAATAGCCGCCGCCTGTATTGGATATCAGCGAGAAGAAGCTCTCGCAACCAAGGTAGTTGATCCAAGGCAGAGGTGTCTTGGGTGAAGTGATCACATACTCTTTCTTCGAGTCATCGAAATGTCCGTACTTCATAATGATTTCTCCCTTACATTAGATAATCCATTGCTATTTTCTCGAAAACGATTAAGTAAACGGAGAAAAAAGAGCACCCTTTTTATAAAGGATGTAATCAAATTATATAGGAAGATACTCCCTGTGTCAACGATAATAGGGTCATTTTGTGAACAAAATATGAATGAGGAAAATTGCACAAATCACACATCATGTTTCTGTTAAAAACTAACAAAAAGAATAAAAATGAACAAAAAATGAACAAAAAGTACTTGCATCGCAAAATAAAAAGAGTTATATTAGCCTTACGAAAACGATTAAGTAAACAACCCCGGAGAGCACAATGGTTTCGATGAAGGATATCTCAGCGGCTTGTGGCGTCTCTGTAGCAACTGTTAGTAAAGCTCTTAATGATCATAAGGACGTAGGTGAAGACACCAAGTCTCGCATAAGACAAGCAGCTAAAGAGATGGGGTATTTCCCAAATTCGTCAGCAAGAGCGCTTAAGACTAACAAAAGCTATAATATAGGAGTTTTGTTCGTGGAAGAAGCCCCTCAGAGCGGCTTGACGCATGAGTATTTCGCATCTATACTGGACAGCTTCAAGGTAACGGTTGAAGCTAAGGGCTATGACCTAACCTTCATTAACTGCAATAAGGTAAGAAAAGGAAGGCTGTCGTATCTGGAGCATAGCAGATTCAGAGGAGTAGATGGAGTCCTCATAGCCTGTGTTGACTTCACGGACAAGGAAGTGACGGAGTTAATAGACAGCGACATACCGGTTGTTACGATTGACTATCCGGCGGACGACAGACTGGCTGTGATATCGGACAATGAAAAAGGAATAGAAGATCTGCTTAAATATGTGTTCAGTAAAGGACATCGGAGGATCGCATATATATACGGACAGAGCGGATCGCTTGTCACTAAGACAAGACTTAATAAGTTCAAAGAGACTGCTAAGGAGCTGGGACTGAAGATACCGGAGCAGTTCCTTATAAAAGGAAAGTACAGAGACATTCCTTTAGCAGCGAAGAGCACGAATGAGCTATTGGATATGAAGAATCGTCCTACATGCATCTTTTATCCCGATGACTATTCCGCAATAGGCGGTATGAACGAGATTAAAGCAAGAGGACTTAATATTCCGGATGACATCTCCATAGTGGGATACGACGGAAGCGATATAGTAGCTAAGATTGAACCGAGGCTTGCGACGATCATTCAGGACACGAGGATGATGGGAAGGATCGCAGCGGATAATCTTATCGATCTTATTGAAAAGCCCGGTAAGACACCTAAGGGTCATGTGATAATAGAGGGTGTACTTGAGAAGGGCGGATCCGTAGGTCAGGTGAACGATACATAGGATACTTGACATACGTGATATGATTAGTTTTGGTTTTAGCCACATGGTGTGGTTAGAATATATTTTCATTATTTCATTAAAATGGAGGGATTTATAATGAAAAAGAAGTTACTTAGCTCATTATTGAGCGTAGCAATGGTTTCTGCATTACTTGTAGGTTGCGGCAGCACAGCAGCACCTGCAGCAGAGGCACCCGCAGCAGAAGCACCTGCAGCAGAGGCACCCGCAGCAGAGGCAGCAGCTGATGAAGGTAAGGTTCTCAACATTTCGGCTTGGAACGAGGAGTTCAAGAGCCGTCTTACAGATCACTATCCCGGATATGAGGTAGTTGATGGAACAACAGGTAAGATCGGTGATGTAACTGTTAACTGGCTGATCACTCCTAACGAGGAGAACGCTTACCAAAACAGACTTGACGAGCTTCTTCTTGCACAGGATAGCGCAGCAGCAGATGACAAGGTTGACCTTTTCCTTGTAGAGGCTGATTACGCTGTTAAGTACACAGACACAGACTATACTCTTCCTATCACAGACCTCGGCATTACAGCTGATGAGCTCAAGGATCAGTATACTTACACACAGGACGTTGTTACAGATTCTAACGGCGTTATTAAGGGATCATCATGGCAGGGTTGTCCCGGTGTTATGATCTACAACAGAGAGATCGCTAAGGAAGTATTCGGAACAGATGAGCCTGCAGAGATTCAGGCAAAGTTCGCTGATTGGGATAAGTTCTTTGAGTCAGCCGGTGAGCTCGACAAGGCCGGATATGATGTGATTTCTTCAACAGCAGATACATTCCGTGTATATCAGAACAACGCTAAGCTTCCTTGGGTTAACGGAACACAGATCCAGGTTGATGACAACCTTAAGAAGTGGGTTGACGATTCTAAGAAGCTTGCAGACGCCGGCTACTGCAACACTTGGGGTCAGTGGGGTGAAGACTGGAACAAGGGATTCTATCCTGAAGGAAAGGTATTCGCTTACTTTGGACCGGCTTGGCTTATCGACTTCTGTATGGCAGCTGACGTAGAAGGTTCAGTAGCTAACGCAGGCGGTTGGGCAGCAACTGAGGGACCTCAGGGCTTCTACTGGGGCGGAACATGGATCTGCGCAGCAGCAGGTACAGACAATGCTTCACTTGTAGCTGATATCATGAGAAAGATGACAATGGATCCTGAAGTTATGAAGGACATCGTTCTTAAGGACAATGACTTCGTAAATAACAGACCTGTTATGGAAGAGCTTGCTAACGATGCTTCTTACCAGAACACAGTTCTTGGTGGACAGAACCCTCTTAAGATGTTCTGTGCAGGCGCTGACAACATTGATATGGCTAATCTTACAGCTTATGACCAGGGTCTTCTTGGTGATTTCCAGACAGCTATGGGCGACTACATCAATGGTAACTATGCTACATATGATGAGGCTCTTGAGCAGTTCTACACACTTGCACTTCAGAGATATCCTGAGCTTACAAGATAATTTCTGCAGAGTGTCAGTATTTTAAATAATGTTGCCTGCCGGTTCAGCCGGCAGGCAATTTCTTAAAAATCAAAGGGTAAAGAGTAAAATTATTGCGGAGGTAAGGGTATGGACAAAAAAAAGTCCAATAAAGCCAATCATAACGTGGTTAAATTTAACCGCTGGGGATATATTTTCCTTATTCCATTTTTTGTGACATATGTTATCTTCAGTCTTATTCCACTGTTTTCAACTATATATAACAGTTTCTTTGAAAATTATCGTTCCGGACTTAAGCAGATCGGACCTAACTTTGTTGGTTTTTCCAATTATGTCAACCTGTTCAAAACACCGGAGATTTGGAAATACTTAGCCAACACACTTATCATGTGGATTGGCGGTTTCATTCCACAGATTGTTATTGCTTTGCTACTTGCTTACTGGTTCTCAGATCCTTCACTAAGGCTTAAGGGTCAGAGATTCTTTAAGACAGTTATCTACATGCCCAACCTGATCATGGCTTCGGCATTTTCAATGCTGTTCTTTGCACTGTTCTCAGACAGCGGTCCTATAAACCAGATACTGCTCAGTATCGGCTTGATCAAAGAACCGTTTAAGTTCTTCCAGTACGTGGGTGCTTCAAGAATTCTTGTTATGCTCATGAACTTCTTAATGTGGTTCGGTAATACAACAATCCTCCTTATGGCAGGTATGCTTGGTATTGACTCATCACTTTATGAAGCTGCCCAGGTTGACGGAGCTACTGCTTCACAGGTATTCTTCAGGATCACGATGCCTATTCTCCGTCCTATATTCAACTACGTGCTGATCACATCACTTATCGGTGGTCTGCAGATGTTTGATGTTCCTCAGATTTTGACAAATGGTCGTGGTAATCCTATGGATAACCTCACTACCGTAATCATGCTCCTTAACAGATATCTTACAAGTAAGGATGTTGGCCGTGGTGGTGCTTTGTCTGTATTCTTGTTTGTAGTAACCGGAATTCTGAGTATTAATGTATTCAGAATGAACAGTTCGAAAGAAAATGATTAAGGAGGAAATAGGGATGAATAACGAAACAACAATGAAACCTAAGGGAATCCCAATTGGAGTAAGAAGAACTATCGCTTACATAACACTGGCATTCTTTTCGTTCCTCTGCCTCATTTGGTTCTACATTTTGCTTATTAACTCAACCAGATCACATTCAGAGATGACACTGGGATTCACAATACTCCCCAGCACCCATCTTCTGGATAACTGGTCAAGTCTTGTAAACGGAACTATTCCTATTGCAAGAGGCTTTTTAAACAGTGTTATCGTTTCAGTAAGCGTTGCAATACTGACAACCTACTTCTCAGCTATGACTGCTTATGCCATCAATACATATCAGTTCAAGGGAAGAACTGCAATTGCAACTTTTATCCTGGCCATCATGATGATCCCCGGGCAAGTTACTGCACTTGGTTTCCTGCGTTTGATCGTAAAACTTGGAATGGATGATTCGATCATTCCTCTTATCCTTCCCGCAATTGCTTCTCCGGTGACCTACTTCTATCTGAAACAGTACATGGAGAGTAACCTGCCTCTTTCGCTTGTTGAGGCTGCAAGAATTGATGGTTCAGGTGAATTCAGAACCTTCAATACAATAATTTTACCGATCATTAAGCCTGCAATCAGCGTTCAGATGATCTTTGCTTTTGTAGGAAGTTGGAATAACTATTTCACACCGGCTCTGATCCTTCACACTGATACTAAGAAGACACTTCCGGTATTGATTGCTCAGCTGCGTGGTGCTGACTGGCTCCGTTTCGATATGGGTCAGATCTACATTATGATAGCTGCATCCATCTTCCCGGTTATCGTTGTCTACCTCCTTCTTTCAAGGTACATTGTAGGTGGCGTATCAGCCGGTGCAGTAAAGGGATGATAGATCAGTTATCCTCCTATTTTACTCTATCCTTTAATAATTGTATTAAAAGGCCATGGCGTTTCACGACGCCGTGGCCTTTCATTGTATGATAACTCAGACACAGATAAGGGGGTTATACTCTAACTGTGGCATCCGGCATGGACTACGGCGAGAGTATATGGTCTTGGCGAGTGGCCGCAAAAAGTGATAAACTGTATTAAGAGCAAAAGAGGATATAGTATCCCTTACGGCTAGGGTCTGCAAGTACATCCGTGTACTTGCAAACAGA
>CAJONG010000025.1 GCA_905235845.1 uncultured Lachnospiraceae bacterium | reverse complement strand
TTTATCTGATATTACTGAATTGTCAGGATATCGTTGAAGGCTGCCGAGAAGATACGACACCATTCATTGAGCTGCTGCTGGTAGTAAGGAACGCCCTGATACTTGATGGCTGTGCCTATCTCGGCTTCCTTGCCCGTTAGAGTAGGCGATACGGAGTCCTTACTCTCTGTCTCATTGATCTTGAATGTATATACGCAGTTGCCTGTCGCTCCGTCGTAGGAATATTCCCACTCATCGTAGTTGTACTTCTGATTGCCTAAGATTATGGTTCCGCCCGAATCTGAAAGTGTACATTTGTTAAGATCCTTTAAGTATTCCGCCGTAACCTCTACCTTGATATTCCTTGTGGTGATACCGTCATCTGTCACGGGATCTCCTATCTCGGTGATCTTGCCCTTGAAGTTCTCCGCATTATTACCGTCCCTCATCTGTATGAGACCCTCAAGCTGTCCGCCAAGGGATGCGTTACACAGATTGAATTCCGCGCAGGGCTCGTATGTGATGTACTCATCCTTATACCCGAACTTGACGAATTCATTCCACTCAAGCTCCCTGTTGGGATCTTCCTTCATAAGCTTCTCATATACCGCATGATTGGCTGATGATATCCAGTACACATCATACAGACCGTCTATATCGGACTGATTGGTCTTCTCATCGGATGTACGCGCCACACACTCAAGCGTGTTGTACAGATCAGTATCTACCAGAGTCTGTCCGCCTGCGATCTTGATTATGTACATATGGGCACCGGTCTCTCTGTCGGGATCGTTGGTATCCACAACGGGATATTCCTTGGCATCCACACTCACTATCGAAGAGAGCTGATCCACTAGGAGAGTACGCTTATCTCTGAGTTCATTGGCCGAACCGCCGCTTAACTCTATGACATTGATCTGCTTATTGATGGTAGCTATCTCACTTGCAAGAGAATTGATCTCGTCTACCTTAAGCTTGATCTCGGAGTTGATATCCTTCTGTACCTGCTCCATGCTGCCTGCCATGGAATTGAAGTACTCGCAGAGATTATCCGCCATTCCCACGAACTGTGCCTTGGTCGATATATTGGCCGGATTCTTCTTAACCTCCGCAAGAGCCGTCATCATCTTATTGAAGGTAGTGGTGAAGCCTTCGATAGTGGAATCATCCCTGAAGTAATCCTCTATCTGCCTCATGTAATAATCCTTCATCTCGAACTGGCCTGTCTTGGTATTATTGGACCAGTATTTATTGTCATAGAAGTCATCATGTATACGCTCTATGGAGAGAGTATCCACACCGGCACCCGCACAGCCGTAAGTGGTGAATACCCTTAAAGCCTCTGAGGCCTGTGAATTGATTCCCTGACGGCTATAGCCTTCGGTCTCCGCGTTCGATATATTGTTAGCCGTCGTATTAAGTCCGGCATTGGCGTTCAAAAGCCCTGTATACGCTATATTCAGTCCAAAAAATTGTGACGGCATATATTACTCCTTTCGTCTTAACTTATTCGAAACATATTATACTGCCAGGGTGTTGATGATATGCTCCAACATATCATCAACTACGTTGATATATCTTGATGACGCATTGTATGCATTCTGGAACTTTATCATGAATGTCAGCTCTTCATCCTGTGATACGCCGATTATCTGCTCTCTGGCATTGGATGTAGCCTGTACCGTCTTCTGCTGACTGTCTATAAGGCTCTTATAGACGGAACCGGAATTGGCCACCTGACTCACAAGATCTCCGTAGTAGTCTACAAAGGATGACTTCTTCTTCACATTGGGGTTAAGAGTCATATCCTCTGACTCAAAAGCCGCCTTAAGGGCTTCCATCGTGGTGTAATCCACCTGACCGTCTATCTTGACGAAGCCAAGCTTGGTAGGCTGCCTTAGAAGCTCTGAATTGATCTGCATATTGGCGGTGGTATACAAAGATTCATTGACATATCCGTCCACCGTATCCGTCTCCGGATTGTACACACCGGCCATCTCCTCATTATATACACCGGCGCTGTCATAGCCTTCCGATGCGATCTTCTTGAATACCTGTATCGGAACCTCCATACCGCTTACCGGATCGGTGGTCATAAGGTATGTGCTTGAGGGATTGATGGCCTTGGCTGCCAGTGCCGCATCAGATATAACCTTATTGATGGATGTTGCAATCCCGTGCACCAGTTGATCGAACTCGGCCATGACGTTCATGCATACCGACTGTGATATCTCATTGTCATATCTGTCAGATAGAAGATCCGTATAATCGGCCCTGTGATCGCCTCTTGCCAAAAGCGCTGACTTAAGCGCTCCCACATCCGTATCAAGATCCGATGATATTGTCCTGTTAAGATCGAATAACTGTGCCTTCTCCACTTCCTCCGCCGTATAATACCTGTTGCCCGCATTGTCTGTGGAATATCTGGCATTCTTGATCCAGAACGGTGTATAGAACCCTGTGTCGGCATCCTCATATAGGCCAAGCTTATATGCTATCTCACCTCTTACAAGGTCTTCACCCTCAAGCTGAATCCATACGGTACAGTCAACATCCTCTTCATAAGATATGTTGCCGTATGTAGACAGCTCATCTATAAGTGCATTACGTGTATCTCTTAAGTCATTGGCTCTCTCGAAGGATATACCGTACTCCTTCGAATTGCTTATCTCAACCGTTCTTATCTGATCGTTAAGCGTCTTGATCTGCTCAGCGATCTCGTTGATACGGTTTGTATTCTTCTTAACCGTCTCATTGAGACTCATCTGGTATTCACAGAGTCCTTCGTATACCGACTGGCTTCTTGCAAGGAATTCCGAACATCTCTCTATGAACATTCCCTGTGTGATGGCACTTGCGGGATCCTTAGACATCTCCTGTACCGAAACCCAGAGATCGTTTATGGATTCCTGGAAGGTCTCACCGTTCATCTCATCAAGCAGACTCTCGATCTCACCCAAAGCATCGGCAGATACTTCATAGAAAGCACTCCTGCCCGATTCTTTTCTGTATGTTGCGTCTAAGAAGACGTCTCTTACCTGTCTTGTCTTGGAATATACGACACCTAGTCCGATCTGCTGATTAGATACAGCCTTATAGCTTGTCTTGATGGTATCGTACGTGGCAGACCCCTGAAGTATCTGCTGACGCACGTATCCGGTAGTGTCTGTATTGGATATGTTATGTGCTGTTGTATTAAGTGCGTTCTGGCTTGTCTGAAGACCGGACACGCCTATGTACAGGCTTCCCATTAATGGCATATTACCACCTCGTTACTTTTCCGGATGTTACTGTTTTGCGTCGAAGGCCCCTTTCTCTACACCCATGTAAGTACCTGCACTGTATGCACCTGATGTATAATTGGCTGTCTCGGGAGCCGATTTATAGGCTTGCAGTACATTCATATCGAATTGCACCATTTCCAGTGAATCCTGTATAAGCTGTCTGTTCTGCTCATTCACCCTCTTCATCTGGGCCAGAGTATCTCTGAGCTTATCATATATGTCTGCTAACCTGTTCTGTTCTGCGGGTCTTCCCTTCAGAATGTCTATAAGGTCGACCACCTTCAAGCTATTAACATCCTTGTTAATAACATTGGCAATGTCATTCATGTTCTCCTGACGCTTGCGGTCAAGAGCATTGATCTGGTTCACTATACTCTGCTCATCATCCGTGATCCTAGCGAGTTCATCCAGGTTCGCGCTTACGATAACCGGAGTCTTGTCCATGGATAACTTAAGCAACCTTTTATAGGCTTCATTTTCCTTCTCAAGATTGTCAATAAGTGCTTCCATTAAACTGGCCACCGGTTATCCCTCCTTATAAAGAGTATCTCTCGTAAAGCTTAGCTGCGAAGCTCTCTGCATCGACGCTGTAAGTGCCGTTGTCGATCCTTTCCTTGATTGATGCGACAAGATCCTCTCTTACGTCACTTGTACCTGCCAGAGCCTGCTTAGCTACCTGAATATCCTTTCCCGTGCTGGATATCTGGAGTTGATCAGAGAAGCTTGCCTTAGCTGTGCTCTTAACTTGCTTAGGACTGCTGCTCCTGTAGAGCTGCTGTACCTGATTATATGCTTCTATACGCATAATACTCCTCCTTCTTGGGGATAAACTTTTGGTTTCATATTGATTATCGGATGTTTCACGAAATACTTTATAGCATTTTTTAAAAAAATTTTTATTCTTCCATATCCCCTAAGGTTGGGATGTAAGCAGCGGTTCCTTCCAGTCCGCCAGATGGCTCTGCCTTAAGTATGACACGCCGACTGCGCCTACACCTATGTTGCCGGCCGAAGATACGCTTGCTTTGGTAAGCATAAGTGCATTCTCCGGTATGGTCTGCTTAAGTTCCTTCATTATATTATTCTGGATCCTGGGAGAAAGTCCCACATGGGTGACTATAATGGGCACCCTGCTGTTCATACGTCCCGCAAGGGTCATAGTGGTCTTAATGTGTCTTGGAATAACCTTCTCCATATCTCCTCTGTAGGCTCTTACCTGTCTTAATCTTCCACCGGATATACTTATGGCAGGATGTATGTTGAGAGCATCGTACAACCGGCCTCTCCTCTTGGACATAAGTCCGAATTCAGCATATATTGACGAAGAAGGCAGTACATAGCTCATCTCTATATGTCTGGATATATTCTTAATATCTCTGCAGATATCGTCTATCGGCCTGTCAGTGGAAGCCCATGCCGATGATATCATAGCTAAGAGACCCAAGGCCGATGACATCAGTCCGCTGTCTATCACATGTACATGGGAGAAGCTCTTGGCCGCCTCCATTGCTCTGCCACAGCTCTCACCTATCTTGGAACTGAAGCTTAAGTGTATGATGTCCTCGGACGTTTCCAGTTCCTTGGCAAAGAATCTCTCATATTCCGCAACCGTAGCTCCGTCAGGATACAGCTCTCTGCTGTTATCTGTCAGCTTACCCATAAGGTCTGATGTATCTATCTCCACGGTATCCTTGAATCTGCCCTTATCAGTCCTTATATACAGATACATGACGCCGATATCGTACTTATTTATGACATCCTCAGGGATATCACATATGGAGTCCGTAGTTATGCGAAGTCTTCTCCTCCTCCTTGTCACAATCTTGGTGAAGTTACTGCTTGTGGTTCTCTTATTATCATTCCTGTATTCTATGAGTTCCTCGGGGATACTATCGGCCACTGCCTCCTCAAGCACGTTATATTCCACAGGCTTTGTCAGGATCATATCGAAGTCATACAGGACATTATTGTGCATCCTGCCATCCAGATTGGCACCTGTGAGCGCTATCATGACGCTGTCCCTGCACATACCGCCGCCCTGAGTCCTCACGGAATCAAGCAGCTCCGTACCGCTCATACCGGGCATCAGATAGTCCACCAGTATCACATGATAATGCTCTCCGGCCGTGAGCTTCAGTGCTTCCTCTCCGCTTCCCGCTTCATCCACTGTTACCTTGGTCTCCTTAAGCAGTCCCTTGATGATGGCGCGGTTCTGCGCATCATCATCCACCACAAGAATATGTGCCTTGCTGGCTTCGAAGCTTCTGACATATCCTCCCGATGTCGTTGATACATCCCTTAGCTCGTCATAATTGCTTCCGCCAATTACATCATCACCCTCAAAGCCTAAAGTCACATCCATTGTAAATGTGGAACCTTTTCCGTATACACTGTCCACAGACAGTGTTCCGCCCATCAGGTTCGTAAGCTCATATGCTATGGGAAGACCCAGACCATTGCCCTCAATATCTCCGTTATTACCTCTGTCAAACTGCGAGAAAGTCTCGAAAATGTGATCTATATTCTTCTTCTCGATTCCTATACCGGTATCACTTACACTGACCTTAAGCCTTACCTTGTCATCTCCCTGTCTGTCACCGACGACTCTTATCCTTACCTGTCCTTCTTCCGTATACTTAACGGCATTGGTCATCAGATTAAGAAGTACCTGCGTGATACGTCTCGCATCACCTATAAGCGTCCTTGGAAGCTCAGGGTCAGCCTCAAGGATAAGCTTAAGTCCCTTGCTCTCGGCTCTGGCACCTATCATTTCCATAAGCTCCGTCAGTACATCCGCACTGTTAAAAGGTGCCACTGACAGCTTCATACTGTGATTCTCTATCTGGGTCAGATCCATGATATCATTGACTATGCTTAAGAGCAGCTTGCCCGAACGGGCTATGGCCTCGGAATTGGAGGTTACCTCGGCATCACCGCTTATGCGCAGATTCAGCTCATTAAGTCCCACTATCGCATTGATGGGATTACGTATCTCGTGTGAGAAATTGGCATAGAACCTCTCTCTTGAGGCATTGATCCTGTCTATCTCATTGCGCTGGTTGATGGCCATCGTACTCTCTCTCATATATCCCGATCTTCTGAAGGTGAATACCAGACCCACGGTGATACCTACGGCTATAAGTCCGAAAAAAGAGTCCACATACACCGCAAGCTCAGAGCCCAGAGGATTAACAAGTTCCGGATGGAGATATGCCACCGTATACGAAGCGATGTCCACAGCTACAGTCAGCAATGCGTATATAACAAGGCTTCTGCCTCTGTATACCAGAAAGATATATATAAGTCCAATGGCGAACCAGCAGTTTGATCCGCCCTTTACTCCGCCGCAGGTGAAGAATACCATGGGGAATACCACGCAGTTCATCCACAGCGTGACCACAGCTATGGGGAGCTCCTGACCTCCTTTGTTCACCACATATCGTACTGCCCATAAGATTATGACAAACGTGAACACTATGACTGCGTAATTGAACAGTCCTACCCTTATGGATATACTTTCGATGAGACAGATTACCGCTGCCACCATTGCTTCCATGCATATTATGACGAAGAGCTTCTCCCTCATATTCCTGTTGTCATTACCCATTAATTCTTTGATCTTATCAATCATATTGATCATCGACTCCTATACTTCTCTCTGATGGTACTCAAAGCATCTGCCGCAGACATATAGTCGGACATCTCCACCTTCCTTCTGATGGCGATAAGCTGAGGTGCCAGAGGATGTCCGTTATAACTGTATTCCTTAAGCTCATCCAGTATCTTAAGCATATCATCGGACACGAAGGTATATGCCGCATCCTCGAAGTCATTCACATACATATCAAACCTGTCATCATCTATGGGATCCGCTACATTCTCACTGTATTCGTCGCTGACCTCCATCTGTACCGTATCCTGTCCGAGTAACAGAGAGATGACTCTCTCGTATTCCTTCATCATCTCTTCATGATATGCCTCTATATAAGGAATATCCCTATTCTGAGCCGCCTGCTCCATGTCCTTGGCCATCTTGGACAGTACTTCCGCACCTATACTTGCCATAGAACTCTTAAGGGCATGGACATATATGGTGTAATTCTCATAGTCGCCCTCTTCGTAGAACTTCCTGATCCTGTCGATATTCTCCGGACCGTTGGTAGCATGTACCTTAAGCACATTAAGATAATTATCCATCGTACCGCAGTACAGAAGTCCCTTCTTGACATCCAGATCTCCAATCACGAGATTACCTGTCGCGTTCTCCTTATCCGTTCCGTCTGTATCATCTATATCCGAATAGCTTATCTTATCGGAAGTGATGTACTTCTTAAGAATACGTTCGAGGCTGCCCACCTCCACAGGCTTGGATATGAAGTCGTTAAAGCCGTGCTCCAAGAACATCTCCCTGGCACCTGTCACTGCATTGGCAGTAAGAGCTATGATAGGCACTTCCTTATAATATGCTATATCCTTTTCCCTTATCCTGCGGACTGTCTCCATACCGTCCATCTCAGGCATCATATGATCCATGAATATGAAGTCATAATCACGGCTTACAAGCTTCTCAAGCGCTTCCCTTCCGCTTCCGGCGGTCGTTATCTTGATCTTATACGGCTTTAATAATCCCTCTATGACCTTAAGGTTCATGAAGCTGTCATCCACTATCATGATATGGGCATTGGGCATGATCATCTGTCCCGCACTGTCTCCTGTGCCCGACTTACCGATAACCTTAACGGCACTGCCACCATACTCACCGCCTGCCACATTCTCGGTATTGACCGCCACAAGTCTCTTATCAATGGCGCCGATGGGAGAAGAATCCACTACGGTCTGCGGGATGGTGAACTGTATATCCGTTCCCTTGCCGTATCTTGATTCCACGGTCATGAAGCCTCCCATAAGCTCCACCATACATCTGGCTATGGTAAGACCAAGACCTATGCCGCCCTGCTTACGGTCTCTGCCGCTGTTAAGCTGAGTAAAGTCCGCGAATATCCTGTTAAGACTCTCCGGCCTCATACCGATGCCCGTATCCCTTATACGCACGCACAGATTGATACCATATTCTTCGCTTCGCCCGCTGATATCTATTATCACATAGCCTTCCTGGGTATACTTGATCGCATTGTCTATGAGATTGAGCATTATACGCTTAAGCTTGGGTTCATCGCCCCGAAGTGATGAAGGAAGCATGGGATCGCAGTTAAGTATGAGCTCAAGCTTTTTATCCCCTATCCTTGCAAGACTGACATTCAGAACATCGTTGATGGTTGATGATATATTGTACTTATCCTCATTGAGCGCGAATCTTCCGCTGCTTATCTCCGAATAATCAAGGATATCATTCACCACGGACATAAGATTCCTGCCCGCGTTCTTGATATCATTCAAGTGCTCTCTTGTTGTCTCACTCTTGGCTTCCGCTATCGCGATCTCACTCATGCCGCATATGGTATTGATGGGTGTGCGCAGCTCATGGGACATATTGGCAAGGAAATCATCCTTGCTCCTCTCCGCAGACTTAAGCTCGTCGATGGTATCAAGAAGCCTTACCTTATTCCTCTCTTCCTCATCGATATAGAACTTCACGACAAATATCGTCAGATATATGGATATTATATCAAGTATCGTTCTGGAGGCCTCCGACAGGGAGGTAAGCGCCAGTGTCCCTGATATGAACAGATGATGGAGTACTATTATCGATACGGATACCAGAGGGAAAATGAGCAGCCCCTGAATCTCATACAGACCTATGACTATGGAGAATCCCGTGGCGGCTATCAGCGCTCCCGACTCATTATTGACGAAGACACAGTATATCAGTATACAGAAGGATGCTATGGCCGCACAGAGTCCCGCCCTGAACCTGTATGTATTAAATTCGGTCAGATGTACCATCCACAGTATCAGAATACCGCCCTCTATGATATAGGTGATCCATCCTTTGGGTGTGGCATATGTGACCACGGCCACGAATATGGAGTATACGGTACATATCACCAATACCACATTCTCTATTTTTTTTCTTCTAAGATAATCGAATTCTCTGTTATCCATCTTATTCCTTTACGAACCCGCACATATGATCCGATTGTCCCTTACACAGGGAATCTCATGGTCATGGTGCTTCCGCACCCCTTCTTACTCTTAATATCCAATGTGCCGCCTATCTGTTCTATGGAGCTTACCACTACATCCATACCCACTCCCCTGCCGGAGAATTCGGTTATATCCGTATTGGTCGAGAAGCCGGGAAGCGTAATGAACCTCCAGACCTCTTCGTCCGTATAATCGGCATCGGCTTTATCGCCATCCGTAAGCCCCTTTTCTCTTGCCTTTAATAATATCCTGTCCCTGTCAAGTCCCGCTCCGTCATCGATCACGGATATCCTGAGTTCTCCGTCAGTAACCTCGGCCTTAAGCGTTATCCTGCCCTTAACAGGCTTACCCTGTGCCTCTCTTACAATGGCATCCTCTATTCCATGATCTGCGGAATTGCGTACCATATGCATAAGAGGGTCTGATATATGCTCGACGATGCCTCTGTCGGCACGTACATCATCTCCTATGAACGAACACTCTATATCCTTGTTAAGCTTCCTTGAAGCCTCGAATATCACCCTGTTCATACGAAGGAATATATTGGTAAGGGGAACCATCCTCATATCATTAACGACAGACCTGATATCCTCTGTAATATCCTTGATCTTATCGACGGTCTTACCCTCTGTAAGCTTATTCTCCTGACTCACAAGCTTCATCACAAGGTCAGAGAGCCTGTCAAGCTCTGCTACCTCTACATTGACATGGGATTTCTTAAGCTTGGCCGAAGCATTGTCCTTGGCTAAGACCACGCCGCCTCCGGGTTCATTGGCATGCACGACGAAGTCACCGGGTACATACTCCGTCTTATCCTTCGAATGTCTGGCTGCAATATCCGCATCCACTCCGAAAAGCTTGAATCCTGCATTATATCTGGCGGCATCTATCTCGGTTATACTTATGGAATCGGTCTCATATCCGGCGCTTACGATCTTACCGATCTGCTTCTTGGACACCGCGCTCCTAAGCAGTATCTTAAAGCCCTGCTCAAGTATCTCCGCGCTGCTGTTCTCATCGGTAAGTATGGATGCCGGAGAGTACTTGATGTCCTGCGCTATACCCTTAAGGGCGTGAACAACCTTATATGCATGTACATTGGCAAGCTTGGTGTCTCTTGCGTATGTTATATATATCTGGTAATAGTGGCTTGCTATGGTATCCTTGGGAGCAATGTATATACGCGTAGTCTCCCTGCCTGCCCCGGAGCCTGTCCATGACTTAGTCTTCTTCCCTGCAGCTTTCTTATCCACGTTGATAGACTCAAGGAATGCGTCAAGCTCACTTATAAGTTCTCCGGCAGCGGTATCGGCCATCTCTCCGGCAGAGAGTCTGTCAAGCTCTCCCTGTACGAAGTCCGCCACCTTAAGTACAAGCTCTATCAGTTCCTTGTGGGGCACTTCCTTAGGCTTATTCTCTCTGATGTAGAAGAATACATCCTCCATCTTATGTGTCAGCATATTGATCTGTTCGAACATCATGAACCCGGCAGAGCCCTTCATTGTATGCATATGCCTGAATATCTCGTCGATCGCCTCCGGCGGGAATTCCTTCTCATCCCTGTACTTAAGCACCACACCCTGCAGTTCTTCAAGTATCTGTGATGTCTCAAGCAGATATGTGTCAAGCATGTCGTCTCTGTCAAAAGCCATTGCTGTCACCTCTCTTCGTTAACGATATGGTGGCTACTCAATAAGACCAAGTTTCTTAAGCGCCTGTTCGAATCTGTCCTGATTGATAGGCTTCCCCGAATATATTGTGCATCCCAGATCGAATGCCATCTTGACATTCTTCTCTTCATTAAGTGCTGTTGCCATGATTATCTTGACAGCCTTGTCAGGTTCTATACCTCTCTCCTTCTCGATATTACGGATACCGATAAGAGCCTGATATCCGTCCATCACGGGCATCATGATATCCAGGCATACAAGGTCGTAGGGCTCACCCTCTTCCTGAGCTAAGAGGAAGGCATCCACTGCCTCCATACCGTCTACGGTCACATCGCAATCGCCGTACTTGGACAGGAAGCTCATCATGAACTTCCTTGTAACAAAATCATCTTCCGCCAATAGTATTCTCATTTTTTCCTTCCTTTCCACACAATATAATGCATTACCACACTATCTATCTGAGCTGTTTTGAAATCTTACGACATACCCGGTATATCTCCGGATTGAACTTCTCACCTATATCAGCGCCTATTATGCGGAGTGCTTCCTCCTTGGTATAGGATACCCTGTATACTCTGTCCGCAGTTAAGGCACAGTACACATTACCGACAGCCACTATCTGAGCCGACAGGGGAATGCTCTCACCCTTCCTTCCGGTGGGATACCCTGTTCCGTCCCAGTTCTCGTGATGATAATTGGCTATATCCGCAGCCATCTGTACGAAATCATCATATTCACTCGACAGAGCCACATCCTTAAGTATCCTTGCACCGACCTCGGTATGCGTCTGCATCCTCAGTCTCTCTTCATGGTCAAGTGCGTCCTTTTTCTGAAGTATCTCCTTGGGGATCGCCACATTACCTATATCACACAAGGGTGCCGCTATCTCAATGGTATTGACGAATGTATCCGTGACCACATCGCTGTATAGCTCCGCCAATTGCATGGCCTGTGCTATAAGCCTGCAATTATAGGACAGCCTCTCGATGAACTTCTCCTCGTACATCGAATTGCGCCTTGCGAGATTGGCCAATGCATACAGCACTCCCTTCTTCTCATGCTCTATCTGCCTTAACTGGCTGTTGATAGAGCTCTGCAGCCTCCTATTGGTCTCCATGAGATCACGCTTGGTCTCGTGGAACCGTAAATGTACGCCTGCTCTTGCCTTGACCACCTCCGGTATGAAGGGCTTGGTGATATAGTCCTCACCGCCTATCTCGAAGCCTCTGACGATATCGTCCACCTCGTCATATGCCGATATAAAGACTATCGGTATGTCTCTGGTGTCTACATTGCCCTTGACTATGGTGGCGAATTCGTAGCCTCCCATCTCCGGCATGGATATGTCAAGGAGTATGAGATCAGGCACGCACTTCTGCAGCACCTTAAGCCCCTGTATTCCGTTCTCGGCAAGTATCGGCTGGTAACCCATCTCCGATATGATGTTCCTTAATACGAATCTGTTGACTTCAACATCATCGATTATAAGAACCCTGCCCTTATTCTCGACAGTACTCGTGTTATCTGCCATATGATCTGCACATCCTCCGTAATCGTATGATCACAATCATCCGTTATGCCCCACTCCGATCATCTCTCTCAGTTCATCTATGATCTCGCTGGTCTTCTCCTTATTCTCCTTCTGTACGGCCATCTTAAGCTTAAGAGTGGTTGTTGCTATATCCCTGGGTGCTCCCACCGTAAGCTGCTTGATGGCATCTGCGAAGTTCTCCGCCTTATCCCATGTATCCATCTCCACACACAGGACAAGCTTCATAAGTCTCTTCTCTATCTCCTCGGCATTCTCCACCGAACCGAAGGAGAATGTCTCTCCATCGTCAAACTGGGACATCTGACTGTCCGCAACACTTGCCGTATCTATATGAAAATCATTCGCTATCGATCTGTTCTCCTCCGTATCGGCTACGCTTAGCCATACCGAGAAGTTGAAGTTAGAGCCTTTGCCCGGCTTACTGTCTACGGATATGTTACCATCCATGAGTGTTACCAGTTGCTTGCTTATATTAAGTCCAAGTCCCGTACCGCCGTACTGTCTGGATATGGAAGCATCCACCTGGGAGAATTCCTTGAAAAGCTTATCCTTATCCTTATCGGCTATACCTATACCCGTATCCATGACCATGAAGAAGAGCTCTATCTTCTTGCCCGTTCTGGCGGTCTGCACCACCTCAAGCATTATCTTACCTACAGAAGTGAACTTCGTCGCATTGGATAAGAGGTTATTAAGGATCTGCTCAAGTCTTAGCTCATCACCTATCAGGATATCCGGAATGTCCGGAGCTACCGATACGAAGAAGTCCAGTCCCTTGTCATGGATCTTATTGGCATGATTGGACTTCACGTAATTGATCATATCCCTGAGAGAGAATTCCCTCTCATCTATCTCGAACTTGCCTGCCTGCAGCTTGGAGAAGTCAAGGATATTATTGATAAGAGCATTCATATCGGCGCAGCTCTTCTCGATCATCTCCATGGTATATAGCCTGCTCTTATCCTTCTCCGTATTAATGAGTTCTCTGATATTACCCAGTATGCCGTTGACCGGAGTACGAAGCTCGTGTGTGACATTAGCCACGAATTCGTCCTTGATCTTGGACATATTGATCGTATTCTCCTTGATCTTCTCGATCTCCCTCATCATTGAATCACGCCCGGAAATATCCCTTCCGATGCAGACATTTCTGATAACCCCCTCATCATCACCCATGAATCTGACTTCGGCGTTGAAGCATGTGCTGTTGCTTCTGTAGGCTGCCACAGCCACCATCCTTCCGTCCATCTCCACCGAAGATGCGAGCTTATCCCCCGTTATGGCAAAAAGCGTAGGGAAGATATCCTGTATACCCTTGTCATCGAAGCTGTCGTACATAAGGATGGTGTGTGCCTCCTCATTGGCATACATTATACTGCCATCCTCCTCGAAGACTATCATAAAGTCAAAAAGACAATCTCCCAGTCTCTTAAGATAATCTCCGCTTTTAAGAATCTCTTTCATCGTAACGTCCCTGATATACCTTTGTTCTTTATGTCCATATATTTAATAATGCTAACAGAGGAAAGCCGCAGGCTTTCCTCTCTAACTTTAATAAATTATAACAAATTTGATGCTTCATTACAACAAAATTTGGTACTTATCTACCACCATCTTGTGATAAGTATATATGCAACTGTCAGGACCAGTCCCAGACAGAACATCATAAGACCGAAGGATAAGCTTCTGAAGATCACGGTAATGCTCTCCTTAAAGCCCTCGTAGTCCATGGCGAACCTGTGCACAAAGTTGACGGGTCTGCCCACCCTGACACCTTTATACTTAAGATATCTTCGCTTGATCCTGTTAAGTCTGCCTGCCATCACGCCGAAGCAGTATGTAAGTCTGTTGCCTTCCGCAAGCTCCTCCTTCTCTCCGCTGTCGGCAAAAAGACCTTTTCTCAGTATATAAATAGTTATGTCAACCATCTTATCAAGGAATCTGCATACTACGGCCGATACGAAGGGAAGTGCATACAGTACCACGGGCCTGTACAGATAATCCTCCATATCAAGCCACTTGGGCCATCTGTCGATGTATCCCCTATCCTCATCCATAAGGCACACCCTTATGATGCCCATATATATCACTATGCCTATTGCTATGGATATGAGCGCGCCCTTAAGGCACTCAAAAGAATAGAAGCTATCGAGCATATATTCCGATCCCCTGTTGATCACACACACATTCGCTGATACCTCAACTATTGCTCTCATCGTGAGATTGGGTGTAAGTCCGAGAATCGGCGGTATAAGTGACGTTATGGTAAGGGCTGTGGCCGTAGCCCTGTTCATGTAAGGCCTGCCCTCATCGTAGGCTGCCTGAACCTTCTCATCCTTATTCTTCTCCACGAATATACATATAAAGAGCTTAAGCATATAAGCCACCGTACATCCGCCGCTTATAATGAATATCCACTCAGTATATCTGACTATGTCAAGGCTTACGGCAGCCTGACCGCCATAGTACATATAGCTCTTAAGAGCCGTGATCCCTTCATGTATAAGTGTCTTGCTTATATATCCGTTAAAAAGAGGCACTCCGCCTATCCCCAAGGCTCCCGACAGGAATATGAGTTTAAGTAACGGCTTCTTGCGTCCGTAGCCTCTTAAGCTGTTAAGATCAAGCTTATGTACATTCATATATATGACGCCTGCCACGTCAAAAAGTATCAGCTTGAATACGGAATGTCCCACCATATGAAGGATACTTCCGCTTAAAGCAATATCCGATACATCAAGTCCGCTTATGCCTATACCCGTAAGTATGAATCCGATCTGCGACACGGAAGAGCATGCAAGTGTGCGCTTAAGATCCACTGAGAATACGGCAAGTATGGCACCGACCGCCATGGTAAGCACGCCTGTTATGAGGATAAGCGCAGACCAAGCGGACTTATCAGTGAATATGGGCATGAACACATATCTCGAAAGCATCAGTATACCCAATACACCTGTCTTGGTAAGCATACCCGACAGAAGTGCCGATGCAGGCGCCGGTGCTACCGGATGAGCCTTAGGCAGCCATATATGTAACGGAAAAGCTCCTGCCTTGGCTCCGAAGCCCACAAGCATACACAGACCTGCCGCCCATATCTGTCTGATATACTTCTCATCACCTATAAGCCTCACAGAGTCATAGAGATACTTAAGCGTATCGAACCTTAAGCTTGAGTCCATCCCCAGAGCCGTAACGGCATCATACAGAAGGAACAGACCTAAAAGCATCGTAAGTCCTCCGATGATCGCTATGGCCAGATAAGTCTCCGCAGCTCTTAAAGAAACGGCACGCTCATCAAAAGCCACCCATACATAGGATGTAAGCGACATTATCTCGAAGAAGATGAACATCGTATAGAAGTCTGCTGCCAGGAATACACCCACAGTAGCAATGTAGGTAAGCAGGGTAAAGATGTAGAATCTGCCCTTTCTCTCATAAGGCTTTAAGTATTCATAAGACAGTACAAGGCTTACGATCCACATGAATGTGGCAATGCCCGTATATATCAGTCTGAAATTGTCCAAAGTAAATCCTATAGTCATATTAATCCACCATGTCGAGCACATTGTGCGAGGCGCGCGAGGCGAATGTCGGATTCGGAGATGCCATCATACCATCGCAACCTGCTTAAGAAAATCTATGAGATATGAGCTGTTAAGTCCAAGCACGAATATAGCTGCCGTAAATACCGCAAGAGGTATGAGCATACGCCATCCCGGATCCTTAATATGGGAATTGACGCTTATGTCATAATCAGCCTTGGGGAAGAAGGCTCTTACCATCATGGTCATCATATATATAGCGGTAAGTATGGCGGATATAAGCAGCGCCACCACACCGGCATAGGCAAGGGGCATTCCCGTATCCACGGCTGCCGTGGCGAGATTCCACTTGCTTATGAAGCCGCACAGTCCCGGCACTCCCATAACTGCCAGTCCGCTTATGGTGAATATGACAAATACCTTCGGCATGGCATATCCAAGTCCGTCAAGCTCATATACATATTCTCTGCCGGATCTCACTATGACAGCTCCGGCACAGAAGAAAGCGCATATCTTCATCACGGCGTGCATTATCATGTGACACAGGGCTGCCGCCATTCCAAGTGGGGTAAGCAGTGTCACTCCAAAGAGTATATACGAGAGATTGGCAATGGTCGAATAAGCTAACCTCCTCTTGATATGAGGCTCCTTAACAGCTCTGAAGCTTCCGTATATTATCGTGAATATCACGACGGACATGGTCACATACTGCGCCCATGTACCTCTTATAAAGTCTGCTCCGAACAGATAATACGTCAGTCTGATTATGGCGAAGGCTCCTGATTTAACCACCGCAACCGCATGTAAGAGAGCGGTAACGGGGGTAGGTGCCACACCGGCATCGGGAAGCCATGAGTTGAAGGGGCATACAGCGGCCTTCACTCCGAAGCCCATGAAGGCGAATACATATATTAACAGAAGCGTATTGCTCCTTGCTCCGACCTTGGCCATGTCAAGCACGCCGCCCATTGTAAAATCTATTGTACTCCCGAAGCTTATGATGAATATCATACCGATGAAAGCGAACGCCGCTCCGCCAAGGGAATAGTACATATACTTACGGCTGGCAAGTATGGCCTTACGCGTAAGGGTGTGCATGATAAGAGGAACGGTAACAATGGTAAGCAGCTCATAGAAGAAGTACATTGTCAGTATATTGGTGGCAAGAGCTATTCCGAGTGTCACTCCAAAGGTCATGGTATAGAACATGAAGAATACCCTCTGATGCTCTCCCTCCATGTACTCGAACGAATAGAGTGTCGCTAAGGGCCAGAGGGCAGATATAAGACCGGAGAATACCATTCCGAGCCCGTCCATGCAAAATCCTATGGAGAGATCTCCCGGGAAAGTGACGAGCGTAAAGCTCTCAGCACCCGGAATTACTATCATGCACCATACCAAAACCGCATTTATAAGCACCATAAGCTCGGTGAAAATATGCATTTGTTTGTCATTCTTCCATTTTATGACAGGGATGAGCGCCCCTGTGAGCAATGGGATAAGAATAGTTGCAAATACCATGTTATGTCAACCTCGTCCTGTTTGTATGATCACATATGCGATCCTATCGTATTATCTATATGAATATCCGTCTTACAAGCTCTATGATCGGTTCAGGCCATAAGCCCGGTATAACGGATAAAAGGGTCAGTGTGGCTATGGGCAGAGCCATCAATAGCCCCGGCCTTTGCTCCTTATCAGGGTCCTCATGATGCACGGATCTGTATTCCTCACCGGGAAAGAAGCCTATGATCGTAAGCTTAAGCAGATATCCCGCCGTAAGCAGCGCACTTATAAGAAGGATCACCGGTCCCAGATATGAGAATACCTTAATGTCAGCAGACAGAGCACCGGTTGCCAGATACCACTTGGATATGAAGCCTCCCGTAGGCGGTATGCCTATAAGTCCCAGGGATGCGATCGTATAGCATATCATGATAAACGGCATCTTAAGTCCGATACCTCGCATATCCTCCACCCTGACAGCCTTCGTATGATGTATGATGGCTCCGGCAGTAAGAAAAAGCGCCGCTTTGATGAAGGCATGGGCGATCACATGCAGTATGCCTCCTGTCAGAGCATCGGATGAGTATACGTAAGCGCTTATCGCACTGTCACTGTCATACACACCGAAGCTTACTGCCAGTCCGAACAGGATATAGGATATCTGGCTTACGGTGGAGTACGCCAGACGCTTCTTAAGCACAGGCTCCCTATATGCAAGTAACGATCCCATGAATACCGTTATAAGGGAAAGTATCATGAATGCAGTCTGAACCGGACTGCCCTTAAGGTAAGTTACTCCAAGCACATACCATAAGCTCCTGATGATGCCTAGGACTCCGGCATTGACTATGGATGCCGAGAGTACTGCCGATGCCGGCGCGGGTGCTATGGGATGAGCGGATGTAAGCCATGAATGCATGGGCCACATGCCTGCCTTGACACCGAAGCCTATGATAAGAGACATTGCCGTGATCATAAGCATAGTACCGTTCTGCTCCCATGTAAGAGCATCCACGTTTCCACCCATCAAAAAGTCGAGGCTTCCTGCGAACCTGCTTAAGTTATATATACCAAATAGGGCAAAATAAGCTCCGAAAAGCGAGAAGAACATATACTTAAGTGCCGCCATCTTAGCCTCCCCGGTCCTGTCATGTATCACAAGCGGCATCGACATAAGCGTCAGAAGCTCATAACACATATAGAAGGTCACAAGATTCGAAGCTGCGCACAGAAGTATCTCCGTAAGCATGGAGAGCAAGAAGAATACCGCAAAGCTCTTCTTATGCTCCTTATCCCGCATATAATCCAGGGCAAATATCCCCGCGCAGATAAAGACCGTTAGGGTTATCATTGCGAATATGGCACCCAGCGGATCCATATGAAATTGAATAGGTAATCTGTCCATCATATATATCACTTTATCACTATATCACGCAAACATATCAAGTCCCTGTCTGATAAGCTCCACTATGGGATCAGACATAACCCCCAGTATCACATTAAGTATCACGAAAGCACAAAGCACCGCGCTGTATAGCGGAACGGAACGCATATGCACCTTCTCATATCCTTCCCTTGTTATGCCATCATCCTCCTCAACAGCAGTATATATCCTTATCACCGTCTTCATGAAGTATATGGCATTAAGTATGGTACTGATACCCAGTACTATAAGCACCGGAAGCATCCTTCCCGTAAGATTGACTGCTGCCTCTGCGAAGAGCAGCTTGCTTATGAATCCCGAGAAAAGCGGCACACCTACCATAGACAAAGATCCCACGGCGAAGGCTATGCCGGCCATTCTGTTACGATACGCACTGCCTGTAAGCGGTTCGAACTTCCTGCTGCCGTTGGATACATCCGTAAGTCCTATGGCAGATATGAATAACAGGGATTTGGTGGCCGCATGACTTAACATATGGAAGATCGCCGCTACCATACCGAAGGTCGTGCCCATCCCTATTCCCATGAATATATACCCTATCTGTGCCACGGAAGAATATGCTATCATTCGCCTTATATCATTCTCCCTTATGGCACTTACCGAGCCGAATATCATTCCCGCAAGTCCGAATATGAAGAGCACGTCTATGATACCGCTGTTTTTATATATATCAAAGCCTATGACTCTGTAGATTATCTTGATAAGCAGGAATATATAGCCCTTGGATACAAGACTTGATAATATGGCTGCACTGGATACCGTGGAATAACCGTAGGCATCCGGAAGCCATGCATGAAAAGGGAAAAGCGCACATTTGATGGCCAGTCCCACACTCATCAATGCTATGGTGCACAGTAAAGGCTCCGGATAGTGTCCGTCGGATATGAGCACCTCCACCGATTCCTTGATATTGCTCATGAGCAGATGCCCCGTTATGTCATAGAGCATGGATATACCGAGCAGTATCATGCCCGAGCCAATAAGGCTCATTATCATATAT
>CAJONG010000024.1 GCA_905235845.1 uncultured Lachnospiraceae bacterium | reverse complement strand
CGCGCTTTGAACGGGTCCTCGAAAACAGCTATTCGAGTGACTTGTTCGCTAAGTGAATACGGCTGATTGTTCAGAGTATAATACATGCACAATTCACGCCAAGTACGCTACATCGGCTCATTGTGCTCTGTTCATGGTACATACTCCGACTCCGTAGGTTGCCGCACCGCATCCGTTACAATGAACAGCACAGTTGGGTGTGACCACAGCCTCCTTGGAGCGAAGCCACTCTGCCTTAAGATACTCCTTATTCACTCCGCAGAATATGAAATCCCATGGGAATATCTCATCAAGTCCTCTTTCTCTTGTGGTATAGAATGAGATATCTATGCCGCACTCATCAAAGCTTTCCATCCACAGATCATCCCTGTAGGTATCACTCCATGCATCATACATGCATCCCTTTTTATAAGCCGTAAGTATTGCATCATTAAGCTTACGATCACCCCTTGCAAGTATTCCTTCAAGGACACTTACATCCGTCTCATGCCAGTTGAATTTGATCCTCTTCTGATTAAGCTGTTCCATTACAGCCTGTCTAAGTATATAGGCCTTCTCCCTGAAGGAGTCCTTGGTATCCTGCGGCGCCCACTGGAAGGGCGTGAATGGCTTGGGCACGAAAAAGGATGCACTGGTCACTATCTGCACCGGACCGTTGACCCTCTTCTCTTTGGGAACCGCATCGAAGAATTCTCTTGCGATCTTATCCGAGAGAACCGCTATCTGCTCAATATCATCCTTACTCTCTCCCGGAAGTCCGAGCATGAAATACAGCTTGATCCTCGTCCATCCCGCTTCGAATGCAAGTCTGGCTCCCTTAAGAATATGCTCTTCCGTTATACCCTTATTGATCACATCGCGCATATGCTGTGAGCCGGCCTCAGGGGCGAAGGTTATCGAGCTCTTCTTCACATCCTGTACCTTGCTCATGGCATCCACGGAGAAATTATCTATTCGAAGAGAAGGCAACGAAATGTTGACACTTCTGTCATTACATTCTTCTATAAGGAAATCGACTAACTCCTCAAGCTTGGTATAATCGCTTGAGCTTAATGAGCTTAATGATATCTCTTCCTGTCCGGTATTATTAAGAAGTTCAAGAGCCTTTTTCTTAAGGCTGTCCACATCCCTTTCTCTGACCGGTCTGTATAGCTGTCCTGCCTGACAGAATCTGCATCCTCTTATACATCCCCTCTGTATCTCAAGCACCACCCTGTCCTGTGTGACCTTGATAAAAGGAACAATGGGCTTTTCTATGTAATAAGCGTCCGATATATCCTTAACGATCTCCTTTTTGATATATGCCGGAACATTATCTGTATTGGGCGCAAATGAAGCGATCGTCCCATCCCCGTTATAAGTCACATCATATAACATCGGTACATATATACCGCCTAATCCTGCCGCCTTAACAAGGAATGTATGTCTGTCATCTCCGGCTGCCCTGGATTCCTTATACAGATCTATAAGCTCCCTGTATTTGGTCTCACCCTCGCCGATATAGAACATATCAAAAAAATCACATATAGGCTCCGGATTATAGCTGCACGGTCCGCCGCCTATGACTATTGGATCTTCCCAGGTCCGATCCTTGGCCTTATACGGTATCCCCGACAGATCAAGTATCTGAAGAATATTGGTATAACACATCTCATACTGTAATGTAATACCCAAGAAATCCATATTCTTAACGGGCTGTTGACTTTCAAGCGCAAAAAGAGGGATATTCTCATTCCTCATGATCCTGTCGAGATCTATCCACGGGGAGAACACCCTCTCACACCATACATCTTCATATGTATTGAGCATCCCGTATAATATCTGCATTCCGAGATGACTCATGCCTATCTCGTACACATCGGGAAAGCACATTGCGAAGCGAACAGCAACCTTGTTCTCGTCCTTGATAACACTGTTATATTCGCCACCAATATACCTTGCAGGCTTATCCACCTGCATAAGTATCCTATCTGAC
The DNA here is from genome assembly GCA_905235845.1 of uncultured Lachnospiraceae bacterium. Classification (GTDB taxonomy): domain Bacteria; phylum Bacillota; class Clostridia; order Lachnospirales; family Lachnospiraceae; genus Colinaster. Next base: position 18,438 of record CAJONG010000024.1, on the reverse strand, counting down.
AACGCCTGTCTAATCATTTCAATCATATTTTTACACTAATCTACCATGCCGAGAACATTGCCGAATAATGCCATCACTTATCATAACGTAACATTACGGATCAAGGACTCCATGCCCATATTATGATCCTCAGAGCCCTCGATCTCATTAAGCTCATTAAGCCTTGTGATATATCTGTCTTGGTCCGTGAAGACCTTGATCATGGTATCCTTTATACCCTCCTTAAGCAGCAGATCGTTAAGATGCTCCTTAAAGCTCTTCTCATCAAAATCCTTATCTTCACTTAATCCTATAACGGAATTACCGCTAAGCACAAGATGAGCTAACAGATAATTCTTATCATATGACGTGAAGTACATATTATACATACCGAAAAGTGAGCCAAGTGAGGCATCGATCCTGCCCTTAAGCCCAATATCACAGCTTCGTACTCTAAAGCACATTATGACATCCACTACCATCTTGCAGGCAGGCAGAAGTCCGAGTACCGCCACTATGGTAAGGATATTCCTGTTGCTCCCGGTAGTGACACGTCCTATAACATATAAGCCAAGTGCAAGTGCAAAAAGAAAGCACATCAGGACAACATCAACCTTCTTCTTATAGCCTGCATGCTCATATGTACCCTTGGGATGTTTTCTGTAAAGATAATCCATATATTCCTCATTATCAGGTATCTGCGGAGTATAACCGCAGAATATTATCACTATAATAAAAGGGCTGTTATATAACAGCCCTTAATACTTAATATCAGATAAGATCCAGATTGATGAAGTCATCATCACCTGAAGCTGTATCAGGCTTGCTATCCGTCTTCTCCCCAACAGGTTCATCTAAGGTCCTGACAGGCGGTTCGCTCTGCGCCACAGATGCTACAGGCTCTCCCTGTATCTGTTCCCTGATATCCGGCATAGCCTCTCCGGCGGGATGATGCGACGACTGACCTGATAATCTCGCTCCCGTGACCTCCGCAGCCTGTGAGCTTTCATTAAGCAGATTCTCAACATCCAGTCCCGAGTCATCCACCGCTGTATGTATAAGCTCCGCTCTATTGGACTTGACCACATCATAGCACTCGGCAAGTGATGCCATCATCTCATCGTATTTATTATTGGTCATGCTCATATAATGACCGACCACGTCCTCAACCTGTGCCAAAAGAGAATCCGTATATGCCATGGCGGAGGTCTTAAGCTCGTTAGCCTCTATAGTGGCATTATCCATGATCTCCTGTGCTCTTGCTATGGCATCGCCCACAACCTCGTCAGCCTGCTCATATGCTCTTAACATGATCTCATGCTGGCTTATGAGTTCGCTGGTCTCTGCCTTGGTCTTATCTATAAGCTTCTGCGCATTGATCTTGGCTTCTTCAATAATCTGTTCTTTATTGCTGATGATCTTCTGATACATCTTGATCTCCTTGGGCGTTGCCTTACGAAGATCAGAAAGCAGCATATCTATCTCTTCCTTATTGACTAATATCATGGAATTGCTGAAGCTTTTGAACTTACAGCCATCTATATATTCCTCGATATCATCTATCATTTGTTCAATATTGCTGGCCATTATCTCCCTCACTTAACGTTGTATTTTTCATATACCAGTTTTGCAACAAATTCCGGAACGCAATGACTTATATCACCTCCGAAGCTTGCTATCTCCTTGACTCCGGAAGAACTTAGATACGAGAATTCCACATCCGATGTCAGGAACATCGTATCAAGCTCACCGCCGCTTAGCATCTTATTGGTCTGGGCGATCTGTAACTCATACTCAAAATCAGTGATGGCTCTGAGTCCCCTGACTGATACATGATAGCCGTTATTCTTCGCATATTCAACAAGCAGACCACTGAAGGATTCCACCTTCACATTAGGCATATCCTTAGTGGCTTCCTTAAGTATATTAACACGTTCCTCTATTGAAAACAATGGTGTTTTTGTATGGTTATCAAGCACTCCCACCGTTATATCATCAAAAATATCCGCTGCTCTTCTTATAATGTCAAGATGTCCGAATGTCAATGGGTCGAAACTTCCCGGATATATTGCTTTCTTCATAGATCATACCTGCCTGTAGAACACATGCTTATTCGTCTTATACAGCTTTTCTTTATATAATTCATAGCCAATGGACTCTATACCGCTTAAGTCATTACCGATATCGGCTTCTATTATGACGATCCCGTCCTCCTTAAGGCAGCCCCTGTCCCTTATCAATTGCATTATATCAGATTCAACGCCAAGTGCATAGGGTGGGTCTATAAATATTACATCGGCCTTATCATCTATCTCATAGAAAGAATCAAAAGCATTGCGTCCGATGACCACCGCCTTATCCGCAAGTCCGGTGAATTCAAGATTCTTACGGATACAATCAAGCGCTTCCCTTGAATTGTCTATGAAATACGCTTTCTTCGCGCCGCGGCTTAATGCCTCTATCCCGACGCCTCCGCTCCCTGCAAAGAGGTCTACGAATACGGCATCGGGTACATATGCCTGTATGGTATTAAAAAGCGTCTCTTTGATCCTGTCCGTTGTAGGTCTCGTGCCGTCACCCTTAGGTGTGATTAGCGGCATGGACCTTGCTTTTCCTGCTATTACTCTCATTACTTAAGCTTCGTTCCTTTACCGTCTCTCTTGGATAGCTTCAGGCTGTTAACGGCTATCCTCTTACCGTCCGCATCTATTGCGGATTCATCGAACTCTGTCGTATAGTATACCCTGTCCACATAGTCCGAACCCGACAGCTTCATACACCTTACACCCACAGCCACCTTCTTCTTAACGGGTATCTCCTCAAGGAGGAACCTGATATACATTCCGTTGCCTGTAAGCATGGTTATATATTTCTCATCAGTCATGGGAATGACTGATACGACACTGTCACCGTCAAGCAGCTTGGTAGCCGCCACTGTCCTCTTGGCCACATCGAACTCACCGCCGTCAACGATCTTGCACATCGACTGCTTCGTGACAAAGAGCATCCTGTAGAGATTAAGATCGCTCTGACTTGCTACGGATATGATGCTTTCCCTGGTTGAATCAAAATTGCTGACATTATCTATCGGCACGCCCTTATCGCGAAGCTTACCCATCGGAAGCTCCGATACCCTGAAGGTATGCAGATTACCTATATCGGTGAAAAGGCATATCTTACCCGTATTCTTACACTTGCAGATATACCTGAATTCCTCATCGGCACTTTCCTTATTGCGCTCATAAGTAGCAGTATCTATCACCTTGGCATAGCCAAAACGGTCCATGACAAAGTATACATCCATCTCCGGTATCTTAACCTCTTCAACAACGGCTTCTTCGAGATTGTCTATAACGGTCTTCCTGGGAAGAGCGAATTCCTTCTTGATGGCATCAAGATCATTCATGATGACCTGTGCCATGGAATCCTTGCGTTCCAGTATATCCTCATAGCGGAAAATATTGGCGACTGTCTCTTCATGCTCCTTGATAAGTGCGTCTATCTCCAGACCGATCAATTTATACAGACGCATATCCAGTATCGCATTGGCCTGAGGCTCCGTGAATAAGAGCGTGGCAGCCATTACTTTGGATTCCTTGCTCTTAAAGTTAATACCATCCGTCTTACCCTCGATAAGACAGGCCTTGGCCATATTACGATCCTTACTGCCCCTTAGTATCTCAATAATAAGGTCGATGACATTGCAGGCTTTGATAAGACCTTCCTGTATCTCCTTCTTATCCTGCTCCTTCTTAAGCAGGTTGGTATACTTACGTGTAGCCAGCTCATACTGGAAGTTCACACATTCCTTAAGGACTCTCTTAAGCCCCATGGTCTCCGGGCGTCCGTCAGCGATGGCAAGCATATTGACGCCGAAAGTGTCTTCAAGCCTGGTCTTTTTATATAAGAGGTTGATGAAGTTATCGACATTGGCATCCTTCTTAAGCTCAATGACGATCCTTATGCCCTCTTTGGACGACTGATTGGATATATCCACTATATCGGGAGCCTTCTTGGACTCGGCAAGCGCCGCCACATCCTGTAGGAACTTGGTGATGTTAGCACCCACCATCGTAAACGGTATCTCTGTTATGACTACATTGATATGGCCGTTTTTGCCCTTCTCGGTCGTGACCTTACCACGCACCTTGATCTTGCCCATGCCGGTCTCGTATATGGCAGGCAGTTCATCCTTATTGGACACTATACCGCCCGTCGGAAAATCCGGACCCTTACAGTACTTCATAAGAGAGCGTGTGGATATGGTCTCATCCTTCATATACGCCTTCATGGCATCTATTACCTCGCCTAAGTTATGGGGCGGAACACTTGTAGCCATACCGACGGCGATACCTTCCGTACCGTTCACCAAAAGGTTCGGGAATCGGCAAGGCAACACCAAAGGCTCCTTCTCCGTCTCATCAAAGTTAGGTCCAAAATCCACCACGTCCTTATCAAGATCCTCAAGCAGCCCCACCTGAGTGACCTTTTGAAGCCTAGCTTCGGTATATCGCATTGCGGCAGCTCCGTCGCCCTCGATATTGCCGAAGTTACCATGACCGTCCACAAGCGGCAGTCCCTTCTTGAAGTCCTGACTCATGACAACAAGGGCATCGTATATGGAGCTGTCTCCGTGAGGATGATACTTACCCATTGTATCACCTACGATACGTGCACTCTTACGATAGGGCTTATCATATCTTACTCCAAGCTCATACATATCATAGAGAGTACGCCTCTGTACGGGCTTAAGTCCGTCTCTTACATCCGGAAGGGCTCTTGCGATAATGACACTCATCGCGTAGTCGATGAACGACTTCTGCATTATCTCGGAGTATTCCGTCTTGATGATATCTTCTTCAATTACCTTGGTCTCTGTCTTTACAGCCATCTTTTTTCCAATCCTATATTATGATGCGAGGGTCAAAAGCCCCTCGCTATGATATCAGCATCTTACGTATGAGGCAATTATGATATATACCTGCGATCATCCGGTATCTCTTAGCGAATAAGCCCATAAGGTAAGGCAGGACTATATATCAAGCAGGGCATCCTTCGCATGGTCATAGATGAACGCCTTACGGGGCGATACGTCATTACCCATAAGAAGCTCTGTCACATCCGATGCCATCCTCGCATCCTCTATCTCCACGAGACGAAGCTTACGCCTTGCAGGGTCTAAGGTAGTCTCCCATAGCTGGTTCGCATCCATCTCACCGAGACCCTTGTATCGCTGCAGGGTAAAGGCTCCCTTGTGAGTCTTCCTGTATCTTTCAAGTGCCGCATCATCATACAGGTATTCTTCCTCCCCTTTAAAGGGAATGGCTTTGTACAGGGGAGGCATGGCGATATAGACATGTCCCTCATATATCAGCTCCGGCATGAACCTGTAGAACAAAGTAAGCAGCAGTGTCGCAATATGTTCACCGTCCACATCCGCATCGGCCATTATGATTATCTTATTATAGCGAAGCTTACTGATGTCGAAGTCATTACCGTACCCTTCCGAGAATCCGCACCCAAAGGCATTGATCATGGTCTTGATCTCGGCATTGGCTAATATCTTATCTATGGATGCCTTCTCTACATTGAGTATCTTACCCCTTATGGGAAGGATGGCCTGATACATCCTGTCTCTCGCCGTCTTGGCGGAACCGCCTGCGGAATCACCCTCTACTATGAATATCTCACATCTGTCAGGCTCACGGCTTTCACAGTTGGCCAACTTACCGTTGCTGTCGAAGCTGTACTTGGGCTTGGAGAGCATATTGGTCTTGGCCTTCTCTTCGCTCTTACGTATCTTGGCAGCCTTCTCTGCGCAGCCTAAGATTGCCTTAAGCGTCTCTAAGTTACGATCGAAGTAATGTACCATCTCATCCCCCGTAACCTTACCCACCACCTTGGCTGCATCCTGATTATCAAGCTTGGTCTTGGTCTGTCCCTCGAATCTGGGATTAGGGTGCTTAATGGATATGATGGCAGTCATGCCGTTACGGACATCCGCGCCCGTGAAATTCGCATCCTTATCCTTAAGTATGCCGATGGTTCTGGCATAATTATTCATGACCGTGGTGAATGTGGTCTTAAAGCCGGTAAGATGAGTACCGCCCTCGGAATTGTATATATTATTACAGAAGCCTAAGACATTCTCATGGAATTCGTTCACATACTGGAACGCCACCTCGACAGTGATACCTTCCGCTTCTCCCTTAAGGAATACCGGCTCATGTATGACTTCCTTGGCTCTGTTCATATCCTCTATGAATCCCACAAGCCCTTCAGGCTCATGGAAAAGCACATATTCCTTCTCTTCTTTTCTCTTATCTTCGAAGATGATCGTAAGTCCCGGATTAAGATATGCAGTCTCATGAAGCCTGCTCTTCACATCCTCTTCCCTGAACCATGTCTTATCGAATATGGTATCATCCGGCAGGAAATTGATCGTTGTCCCGGTCTCCCTTGTATTGCCCACCTCGGGCAGAAGCCCCTTAACAAGGTCTGTTGTGGGAACACCCCTCTCATATGAATCCTCATATATGTGACCGTTCTTCTTAACCCTTACCGATAATCTGCTTGAAAGAGCATTGACTACCGAGCTGCCCACACCGTGAAGTCCGCCGCTTGTCTTGTATGCGGAATCGTCGAACTTACCGCCTGCATGCAGTGTGGTGAATACCAGTCTCTCGGCACTCATACCCTTCTCATGCATCTCAATGGGGATACCGCGTCCGTTATCCTCAACTGTAGCCGAACCGTCCGGTTCAAGGGTTACGCGGATCTCGCTGCAATATCCTGCAAGATGCTCGTCCACTGAATTATCTACTATCTCATATATCAGATGATTAAGACCTTTAGTAGATACACTGCCTATGTACATTCCGGGCCTTACCCTTACGGCTTCAAGCCCCTCAAGCACCGTGATATTCGATGCGTCATAAGTATCATTTCTGCCTGTATTACCTGTTTTTGCCATATCAATCCTTCATTCCAAATCGGCGTTCAACATCTTTGTCTGTCATATATTAAAAAACAAAATACCTTGTATATTTTACCATATTTTGTGCTTTCGTCAAACAAAAACCACTAGAAATTGAATGTACCATAGCATGGCAAATTAATATGTAAAATAAAATGACCGGTCAATGTTAGTCACTGACCGGTCATATGTCTTATTAACTAATATTTAAGCTTCTTCGTACAGGCAACGGCAAGAGCGCCGGGACCTATGTGACAGGCTACGCTTAATGACAGCGGATCCATATGTACCTTGAATCCCGGGAAGGCCGCTTCGACTTCTTTCTTTAAGTTCTCCGCCGCATCCCTGTCATATGTATAAGCTATCTGAAGGTTGCATATCGAAGGATCTATACCGCCGAAGCGCTTCTCCATATCATTACGGACGGCTTCTATCATGATATTCTTACCCTGTGATGTAGTCCTTGCCTTGGAGAAAGCATCAAGCTTATCACCCTGTATCTGAAGAACCGGCTTAAGACGGAGCAGAGTGCCAAGCGCTGCGGCCGCAGGCGTGATACGCCCTCCTTTTTTAAGATAATACAGGGTATCAAGCATGATATATATGCTCGAATTGAACTTGTCCTCTTCTAGGACAGCACGGATAGCTGCCGCATCGGAACCCTTTGAGGCGAGTTTGAGTGCGTCTATACATGACTGACGCTGGGTTACGGATATACGCTGATTATTGACGACTTCTACCCTGCCGTCATAATCCTCCGCAAGCATCTTAGCCGTCTGACAGGAACCCGACAGTCCCGAGCTCATCGGAATATGCACGATCTCATCATACTCCTTAAGCACATCATCCCACAGTCTTGTGACCGTATCGGGCGACGGCTGTGATGTCATTATCTCCGCATCCGACTTAAGGAGCTCATAGAAGCCCTCCTGAGTCAGATTGATCCCTTCAAAATAATCATCTTCTCCGACGGTAAAAGGCATGGGAACAACGAATACACCCAGCTCCCCTGCGTCTTCCTGTGTAATACCGCTATTACTGTCAGTAACAACAGCCACTTTTTTCATATCAGAATCCCCGCTGACCCTCTTCATATATAGACATATGATCGAGGGTTCCACACACTTTCACTACATTTACAACCCGGCGTTTCAAAGTCCGCTCAGATATACATTTTACTGTCAAATACTCCTAAAGTCAACCGCACTGAATCCGAATTCATCAATGCAGGCTCCTATCTCCCTTAAGCGGTCGGCATTGCCGCTTCTATACAGCATATCTGCGAATTCCTTAACACCCTCCAATATGGAATAATCGTCATATATACTGGCGAATTTGAATCCGAATTCACCGCTCTGTCTGATACCCGTGATCTCTCCGGGGCCTCTAAGTCTTAAGTCCTCGCTTGCAATGAAGAAGCCGTCATTGCTCTTACCTACAACATCAAGCCTTTCCTTGGATTCCTCAGAGTTACCGGTATTAATGAATATACAGTAGCTCTGAGCATCTCCTCTGCCCACTCTTCCTCTTATCTGATGAAGGGCAGATAGTCCGAATCTGTCCGCATTCTCTATCATCATTACCGTGGCATTCGGAACATCTATTCCCACCTCGATCACGGTGGTCGACACAAGTATATCTATATCTCCCGCAGCGAAGGCATCCATAAGCCTTGTTTTTTCCGCAAGCTTCATACGCCCGTGCAGATAGTCTATCCGTACGGAGGGAGGGAGCTTCTCCTTAAGAGCAACCGTATAGTCTATGACATTCTCCACATCAAGCCCTTCGCTTTCATCGATCATGGGGCAGATGACGTAGACCTGATGACCGGATGCTATCTCCTTTTCCATGAACTTATATGCCGTGGGTCTGTAGGACCTATCCACCACGCAGTTAAGTATCTTCTTCCTGCCTGAAGGAAGCTCATCTATGACAGAGAGCTTAACCCCTGCATACAGCGTCATGGCAAGGCTCCTCGGTATGGGGGTTGCACTCATGACAAGCACATGTATACCGCCCGCGGAATCGGTGCCATTCTTCTCAGCAAGAGCCTGTCTTTGCTTTACGCCGAAGCGGTGCTGTTCATCCGTAACAGCCAGGGTTAGGTCCTTATATATCACCTTGTCGGTTATGACGGCCTGTGTGCCTATGATCACGTTGAATTCGCCGTTTTTTATACCCTCATATACTTCAGTACGTTTCTTACCCGTCACGGCACCTATTAAAAGGCATGGCCTTATACAGAGCCCATACTTATCTGCAAGCGCATTAAGGTTCTCATAATGCTGGGTGGCAAGCACCTCCGTCGGTGCCATCATGACTCCCTGATGACCATTAGCCGCATTAAGCAGAAGTGACAGGAAAGCCACTATGGTCTTACCGCTTCCCACATCGCCCTGTACCATGCGGTTCATGCACATGCCGCTTGTCATATCATTCTCTATCTCATCCCATGTGCGAAGCTGTGCCGAAGTCAGATTATACGGCAGGGCTTCGATGAAGCGCACCGTATCCGCCACAGGGATCATGGTCTTGCCAAAAGGTCTGTCTATATAAGCCTCATCCTCATGAGTCTCTAAGAAAAATGTGAGGAATTCATGGAATGCCACACGCCTGCGGGCTCTCTTATGTTCCTCAATATCAAAAGGAAAATGCAGCGACAGCAACGCACTCTGAATATGAGGCATATCAAAGGAGGCAAGTTCATCATCGGTAAGATATTCACCGGGAAGTACCGCATGGTCAAAAGCCGATTTAATAAGCTTTCTTAGCTGATTATTGGATATGCCCTTTGTAAGCCCGTATACAGGCTGCATGACCTTAAGCATATCCTCATAGGCATCGGGGGTAAATATCGCAGGCTGTGACAAAGTAAGACCTCTTGCATCGGATAACACACCATAGAATATCCTTTCGTCCTCTATGCCCTCCAGGGTCTTCTTCATATACGGAGCGTTGAAGTATATAAGGGATATGACATCCGCCTTATCCTCGGAAGTTATGACCTCACTGTGAGATACCCTCACCTTGGCGAATATCATAACTCTGCCCTTTTTAATGATATGCACCGAGCCCTTAACTATGAAGCCCCTTACGGATATAAGTCTTCCGACATCATCCGATGTCGGCTCGATGGGCTCCTTAATATCCATGAAGCCTCTGGGAAGATCATAGATCAAGTCTCCAACCGTATGAATATTCAGTTTGTCAAGCAGCTTAACGGTCTTCTCTCCCACGCCCTTAAGCTCACTTACAGAAGTACTTAGCTCCATAATTTCCTTAAAAAGATGGTTAAACTTACATAAATTATATAATACTGCCGCCCGGAGGAATATGATGAGGCCTGATATTATAGAAAATGCTAATAAAATATCAGCCGGATCATCCCTGAGTACGGGCGGCAATATTATATATCTTTATGCGATTAAACTATTCTACCGAAACAATGTAGTAGTAGATGGGCTGTCCGCCGGGCTGAAGTTCCACATCAAGATCGCTAAACTTCGCACTGATAAGCTCAGTAAGCTCCGTTGCCTTGGCTTCATCAACATCTTCGCCGTAGTAGATACTGATAAGCTCGGAATCCTCATCCACCATCTCATCTATCATGGCCATTACGACCTCATCCATATCGGTTCCGTTGGCAAGTATGCCCTTGTCACCGATACCCATATAATCGCCCTGCTTGATATCCTTATCATCGATCGTGGTGTCACGTACCGCATATGTGACCTCACCTGTCTTGACATTACCTATCTCCTCGTTCATATGAGCCTCATTATCTTCTATGCTCAGATCGGGAACGTAGTTGATAAGTGCCGTGATACCCTGAGGAATAGTCTTGGTGGGGATCACTACAAGCTTTTTATCCTCCACAAGATACTGTGCCTGATTGGCCGACATAACGATATTCTTATTATTGGGGAATATGAAAAGCGTATCCGCATTGACCTTAGCCGCAGCGTTGACGAAATCCTCCGTGCTGGGGTTCATGGTCTGTCCGCCGGAGATTATCATATCAACTCCGAGACTGTTAAATACCTCATCAAGACCCTCACCTACGGATACAGCTATGAAGCCTACTTCCTTGCGTGGCTCATCATCCACCTTACTCTCTGTCTGTGTGCCACTACCGTGACCCTGCACGGCATCACCGCAAGCCTCTATAGTCACATTCACATCCTCCGGAAGTCCTGTTCCGTCATCCACTCCGGCTGCCAGCTTCTCGGATGTCCTGAATATCTTCTCCTGATGCTCTAAGCGCATATTGTCTATCTTCATATTAGACAGAGTGCCGTACTTAAGAGCTCTCTGTATGGCCATACCGGGATCGTTGGTATGTACATGTACCTTGACGATCTCATCATCTGCCACAAGCACTATGGAATCACCTATAGATTCAAGGAAGGACTTAAAGTCCATCTCATGCTTGATATTGAAAGGCTTATTGAGCATAATGATGAATTCCGTACAATACCCGTACTTGATTTCTTCGCCCTTATCCTCAGCCTCGGTCTCTATAGCCACTCCGGACTTATTCTCTACAGGCTTATCTTCTATCGTATAATCGATCTCCTTACCCATGAAGGCATCATATCCGCCCTTCAAGACCTGCATGAGACCCTGTCCGCCGGAATCTACCACTCCGGCCTGCTTAAGCACCGGAAGAAGCTCCGGTGTCTTCTCTAAGACTATATCGCCTTCCTTAATGATCTCCTCAATGAAAGTCTGCATATCCGTGCAGCCGTTATCAGCAAGCTCATGTGCCTTGTCACACATACCCTTGGCCACGGTAAGTATCGTACCCTCCTTAGGCTTCATTACTGCCTTATATGCACTTTCTACAGCCTTATCACAGGCTTCGACGATCAAGGGAATATCCAGTTCGTCATGTTCCTTAAGTACCTTGGTAAAACCTCTTAAAAGCTGTGAAAGTATAACTCCCGAATTACCGCGGGCACCGCGTAATGACCCGCTGCTTATGGCCTTGGCCATGACAGCCATATCAGGAGCTTCCGGAAGATCAATGACTTCCTTTGCCGCCGACATGATGGTCATCGTCATATTGGTACCCGTATCTCCGTCAGGAACCGGGAATACGTTAAGTTCATTGATCCATTCTTTTTTCGCATCGAGATTCTTGGCTCCGGCCAAAAACATCTTCTTAAAAACCGATGAATTAATTGTATCAGGCACTGATTTTTCCTCCTAACAACCTAGTCGATCACTCTGACACCTTCTACGAAGATGTTGATCTTCTCCACCGGTATTCCGGTAAATTCTTCTATCTTATACTTTACACTGTCGATCAGATTACCGGTTACCGCAAGTATACTTACACCATAAGCCACAATTACGTGAAAATCCAATGTAAGCTTATTGTCATTCATGGTAACCTGAATTCCCCTGCCCGCATTCTCAAGCTTAAGCAGCTTAACAAGACCATCCTTCATATTGATCCCGGCCATTCCGACGATGCCGAAGCATTCCATGGCTACTCCGCCGGCATACTGCCCTATTACTTCTTTATCAATAGTGATGTTACCCATATGAGTATCCATTGTAGAACTCTTCATGTGCATCCCTCCTTGATCTTTTCATAACAACATCTGCTCTATTATACAATTAAATATTCAAAAAGAAAAGAATAAAAAAGGGGCTCCTTCTCAGAGCCCCTAATACGTTATTCTTTCTTAAGCGCTACACTTAGGAACGTCCGAATCGCACCGCGATTCGGCTGTGAGCGCGAGGTACATGGGCAAAGCCCATCGAGCGCTACACTTAGGCGCGCTCAACCGCACCAGACTTAAGGCACTTGGTGCAGACATGCATTCTCTTGGCATTGCCGCCAACATTACACATAACGCTTCTTACGTTAGACTTCCATATATGGTTAGACCTTCTGTGAGAATGGCTGACATTGTTGCCGAAATGTACTCCCTTACCGCATATATCACACTTTGCCATCTATATCACCTCCCGGTAGAATCTCTTTTATCATCTTATACAAGCGCAACATCGTTAGTCTATCACTAAAATCTCATTATTGCAAGCACAAAATACAAAATATCGGCAAAAAAGGTAAAAATTCTATCCAAATTCTATCCCTTGGATAATTCTATCCGTTGAATTCGAGCCTTAGTCTTTCATATTCCTCGTTGATAGCCTTGACCAATGTCTCATCCCCACACAGATTATCGGGATGGAATATCTTAAGAAGATCCTTATATCTCTTACGGCACGCAAGCGAGCTGTTGACCCCTATGAAAAACTGCGAGGCATTGAATATCCCTCCCACTCTCATGCCTGCCTTATCTTGACGGACACTCTTGGCTGCTTTTACCGTCTCGAACTCCGCTTTCTCGCGTTCGAACTGCTTACGGTCAAGATCAAGCTGCATGAAGCCGTTCTGTAATATCTGCATCTTCTTATCGAAGAATGTGGTCTCCTCCTTAAGTCTCTTACGCTCCTGAAGCATCTTGGCATTAAGAGTCTTCATATCTTCATTAAAGGCTGTCTTCTCGGATATGAACTTATCATATACCTTCTTCTGCTCTTCTCTTTCGACTCTTATCTGCTCAAGAAGACTTTCATTCTCCTCCTTCTCCTGCTGTATCTTATCGTACTGGGACAGGAGGTCGTCCCTTATCTTAAGCATATCTTCATAAGTGACTGTTACATAGGAACCATCATCCGCATCATCATCCGTATCATTATCCGAATTCACACCGTCATTACTTACGATGGCATCATTATCAGACCGATCCTCAAATTCGGTCTGATTGGTATCCATATATTCAGTATTATCAAGTACAGTTGCTTCCATATATCCACCCGTGCGGATATCCGTCACATGATCACTCTTTTTCCTTCTCCTCAGGGAAAGCCATATCTATGGATTCGTCATTATCAGGCATATCAGCTTTCCTGCTGGATACCTTGTCAAGCACATCCGGAACCAGATCCACAAGCTTGCTCAATGTGTCCTGATTCTTGATACTTACAAGCTTGGTATGTCCGTCCTTAATGACAAGCACCGCACTGGGAGTCATCTTCCCTGTAAGTCCGCCTCCCGCGCCGTTTTTTTTGTCACCGGAATTACCGCCTGCAGCTATGCCGAAGGATACATCCACAAGGGGAATGATCACCGTGTCACCTACCTGCTTAGCCTCACCCACAACAGTCTTCGTAGACAGTACACTGTCCACATTCTTAAGCAAAGTCTCCATTGTGCTGCTGAAGTTACTCATATAAAACCTCCGAAATATAATACTCTGTCCCAATCTCCTGATATGGCTACTTATCTATGCTCTTAAATCTTTTAAAGAATCTTCTGCAATCTCTGTTAAGCAGAACCATCACCGCCTGCCAAAGCACGGGTGCTGCCATGATACGCCCTTTTATTATGCCCTCTGCGCTTACGGTCTTCTCATAATATACCGGATATATGGTAAGACCCTCTCCTATATATGTATAGAATACATTATACAATGACATTATGACTGCTGTCATATACGGATCATCCAGTCCGTAGGTTATGCTTATACGGATCTTACCCGGCAATATCGCTTTAAGGAGCTTACCCAATCTGTACCTGCATACCTCGAAGGCTTCTTTAGTCGAGTCCTCATTAAGAAGCTTCAGATACGCCTTCACTCTATTAAGCCTATCATCATGTCCGTCTGGGCTTCCTTCCTTATCGGCATCCTTCTTATCATCTGATCCTATCGCTTCGTCCTTAGACTTATCTTCTTTATGTTTGTCTTCTTTACGCCCATCTTCCTTACGCTTTTTATCTGTTCCGGAGCCGTCCTTTTTCTTCGGATACAGTTTAACCTGTATAAAAAGGATACGGAGTATCACTCTAAGATCATCATCATATCGCACGTGCACACCGAACAGATGAAGCAGATAACTTATATATGCCTTGGCAAATATATCTTCCTTATACCGTCCCTTAATGCTATACCTTACGGGAACGAACAGGACAATAAGGAGCACGGCAAGCAATAAGGTCAAAATACAGGCAAGTACGATACCTATTATCTTAAGTACAGTAAGTACAGAGACCATACATCACTCCTTAATCCCCGATATGTTCCGGCCGGCCATCCCACTGCTTAAGTATCCGTACACATCATAGCTCCCGGTCTGATTATAAGCATCGTCAAGCATAAGCTCCGTAAGCCATATACATTCCTTACTGTTACCTGCAAGCCCTACAATATCCATATCCCTCTTTCGAAGTACCCGTTGCTTAAGCATGCCGTTATGGAAAAATTCAAGCTTCTTACTGTCATGATTAAGCACCATTACATACACACGCAGGCTGCCTCTTCCAAGCCTAAGTCCTCGTTTTACCTTGTCTGCGTTCTTGATCGAGGGTGCTATATACATGTCTTCATGAAAACGCATCATAACATTATTTTAATATACTCCAAAATATGCGTCAATAATTCTCTTTGCAATCGGTACGGCATATTCTCCGCCCGAGCCGATGCTCTCGACCACGATCGTTACACTGATCTTCGGATCATCAACCGGAGCAAAGCCTGTGAACCAAGCGTGAGAATCCTTGACATCACCGCCGAATTCTGCCGAACCCGTCTTACCTGCCGCGTCATAGAATTCAGACTGAAGCCTTTTCCCGGTTCCGTCCTTAACCACGCCCTTCATAAGCTCTTTCAGGATATCCGCTTCTTCCTCGCTCATAAGAGCCTTATATTCTTCGGGCTTATATTCCTTAAGTATGTTGCCGTTACCGTCCACGATCCTGTCAACGAGACAGGGCTTCATCATAATACCTTCATTGGCAATGGCTGTAGTGATAAGATGAAGCTCCATCGGTGTAACGGATGCGATACCCTGACCTATGGATATCTGTATCATATCACTGTCTGTGGTGTCCTTATCTACCTTAAGCTTACTTACCGAATAGTTGATGTCAAGCGGAAGTTTCTCATTGAAGAGCAGCTTATTCAATGTCTTGCCGTAAGTCTCTCTGTCAAGAGTCATACCTATATTGGCAAAAGACGCATTACAGGACTTTGAAAAGGAATCATACAGGTCCACGCCTCCATGCACCGAACCGTGATAGCAGTTGATACTGTCATCACCATGAGTGTATCTTCCCTTACAGTTATATCTGTATTCAGCATAGGAGTCGGGGTTCTCCTTAATATACTCAAGTGCGGTCACGATCTTGAAGGTGGAGCCCGGTGCATACAGTCCCTGTGTGGCTCTGTTAAGCAGCACGGAGGAATCGTCCGAATTGGCTACATATTTATCCCAGTTCTGCACTATGGTATTGGGGTCAAAATCAGGCTTGGATACCATCGCGAGTATCCTGCCGGTCTTAACCTCGGATACTATCACCGCGCCCCTGCATACGCCCAGTGAATCCGATGCCACCTGCTGGAGCGTGGCATCCAGGGACGTGTATACATCGTTACCGGGATTCTTCTTCCCGTCTATATCATTCTCGACCTTTTCACTCAAAGATACGTTGGAATTAAGCAGATAATAGTTCTCTGCCGCTTCAAGACCGGTCTTACCCTTAGTCGAGAATCCAACGACATGCGCGAATAAGCTTCCGTAAGGGTAGCTTCTGTATTCCTTACCGTTATCGTCATACAGCGTCGTAGCCAATACCTTACCGCCCCTGTCATATATGGTGCCCCGGATATTCTCCTTGGCAAGCAGCTTCTGTCTGGAATTATATGAATTACTTATAAGCACCTGTTCGTGGGTTCCCACATACACCGCCAGATAGATGCTCATGGCTAAGAATATTATAGCGAATGTACCGAATGTTATCCATGTCTCCACGGTACGCGGTCGCCTGCGTTCAATGGCAGTCCCTTCTTCCTTTTCCTTATGGAGAGCTTCCCTGTGCTCTGAGATTATACCCTGTATTATATAGAAGCTTATAACACTTGCAAGCATGCTGGTTCCGCCATAGCTTACAAAAGGCAGCGTCACTCCCGTAAGGGGGATGAATTTGATCCCGCCGCCTACGGTTAGGAATACCTGGAATATATACATGACTCCGAGTCCGCCGGCAATCAGCCGCAGGAATCTCCCGTCCGCCGACATACAGGTGCGCATCATGATAAGGAAGCAGGATAAGCATACGATCAGCAGACATATGGCGAATACCGCTCCCATCTCCTCAGATATCGCTGAGAATATGAAGTCCGAATCCACAAAAGGTATATCTGAGGGTGTACCCTTCATAAGTCCTGTTCCGAAGTAGCTCCCATAGCTTAGACCGAATAAGGACTGTGTGATCTGATAGCCCTGATTGTCAATTGTGGAGAAGGGATCGATAAAAGCCTGCACTCTTACCTGTACATGTCTGAATATCCTGTATGATAACAGCGCTCCGGCTATGCCGGTAAGTATACCCGCTCCAAGGAATACATAGCTTCTTGTGGCGATAAAAAGCATGAATATATAGGTTACGAAGAATATGAGTCCGCTGCCGAGATCTCTTGAGCATACCAGTATTACCACATGCGCCGCCGCCATAAGAGTCGCTATGAAGATATCGAAGAAGCTTTCGGCTTTGCCAAGCAATGCCGCTATGGCGAATACGAATATGATCTTAACAAGCTCTGATGGCTGGAAGGTGATGCCGCCTATGGTGTAGTTGATCTTACTGCCATAGATGGTGCTTCCAAGGATTAGGACTATTAAAAGCATGGCAAGTCCGACACCTGCATATATGTAGCCTAAGTCCGGCAGAAAGCCGAACCTTTTAAGGAACGCCGGTACGAACATACCGATTATGAGAGACAGCGCCGCTATGGCGAACTGCTTAAGAGATTTATTAAGCTCTATCCTGCTTAAGATTATGAGTCCTATGCTGATAAGCAGTGCCATATTGTTAAGCAACGTCCTGTCTATCCTCGGATATATCATATATGACAGGGTTATGCATCCGAAGATCACTATCTGTACGAATATACCGAAGAAAGCATAGTCAAGCTTCCCCGACTTAAGGCAGAGCACGGAATACCCCAGTGCCTGGATTATGAATATGTATATCTCCTGTCTTATATATATGCCTCCGCTCTTTAGAGGTCTCTCACCTCTTGCTTCGTACAGTATACACTCAAGCACATATAAGAGCATGAAGCATAATATGAGATACTTGGATATCTCGGTGTAAATATATAACATCAGATCGCTCCCTTTTGCAGATGTCCCGTCGTGTATTCACCGACCGGACACTCTCCCTTACATCCCCCAAGATAGAAGCTTACAAGCCCACTTAATTCCTCCGCCGACTCATCGCTAAAGTCCATACGAAGCCGCCCGATTTTAAGTCTTAGTATCTTATCCATATACTTATGACATGATGTGGGAAGAGCATTGTATATCTCATTGTAGCAATGAATACAGTTATTGTATACAGGTTCTTTTTTGCCCTGTCTGTCTTTAATATATGTATAAGAGCTGCCGTCCGTTCTTAAGCCGGT
>CAJONG010000023.1 GCA_905235845.1 uncultured Lachnospiraceae bacterium | reverse complement strand
TGCCGCCATCGCTCCTTTTGCAATTTCGATGAAAGGTCTTAGTATAGTCGCCGATATCGGCAACGGTACCATGAACACGCTCTATGCCGTCAACGGTAAACCGCAGAGCGGTACCCTATATACCGAAAAATTCGGTACCTATCAATGTACGCTTGCGATCCGTGAGACCTTCATGCGTCAGACCCAAAGAGAGCTGAATGACTACATTATCGACAGCGTTCTGCGGGACGGAAAAGCAGATATCCCCGAATCCGATCTTCAACTGATCACGGCGGTAGCTGAAGAATACGTTGAGGGAATCTTCCGCCGTCTGAGAATGAATCCGGTGTCACATTAACTATCCCCATTATATATGTATTATTGTATGTATCGAATTCTCTGTTACCGATCTTCAATCAGGTATCCCTCTTCTGCCCCATATCTGTCCTTCCCGGATCAGATAAAGGGATTATAATATCTTCCGCCGTTAACATGATTAAGGTATAATGACAGACACACCAGTAGCGCGCAGCCTGTCATTGCCGATATATCCGCTGCCCTAAAGGGTCTTCCCATATACCATGTCCTCTTCTTATTCTTGCCGAAGCCCCTGAGTTCCATGGCGTTGCTTATGACCTCTATCCTGTCCATGCTCGATAAGATAAGAGGGATCAGTATGCCGGATGCGGACTTAAGCCTGTTAATGAGCGAAGCCTTCTTACTCATCTCTATTCCCCTTGCCTGTCCCGCCTGACTGATCTCATGATACTGTCTCTGTATATCCGGTATATACCTTAGCGCCAGTGCCACAGCATACGCTATGGAGTATTTAACCCCGATCTTGTTAAGCGACGCCGCAAATTCGCTCGGGTTGGTAGTTGTCACAAAAAGCAGCACGATCGGTATGGTAGCCATATACTTAAGCAGATAATTAAGATGATAGAACATCTGCTCCGCTGTCGGAGCGAAGTGCCCCGTATACTTAAGCAGATATGTACAGGTTCCGTATATCTCAGTCCCGTGAAGTGGCGAGAAGAGGTATATGGCGATACTGTTGATCACCAGGAAAAAAAGTGTGAAACCCAGCATGAAAGACACATCCTTAATATGTATCCTCCCCACGACGAACAGTATCATGCTTACTATCGTAAGTCCAAGTAGCATTCTCGTATCATATGTGGACATCGCAGCGAAGCTCCAAAGCATGAGACAGACGAATTTGGTCGCTCCCGTAAGCCTGTGGATCGGAGAAGGTCTGTCAATGTAATTGAACAGGTTAGTCATATACCTCCTCCTTCCTCTTACCTCTTATATTGCGTCTCTCATAATCTATAAAATGCTTTACGAAGTCCGTTCCATCCTCTATTCCGCATTTTATTGCTAGCCCATACAGGGAAGTCTCCTTAAGCGAAGCCTCCTTAATGATATGCCTGTCGGTAAGGATATTGTGGCATCCGTCATCTGCGATCACTCTTCCGCCAGAGAATACTATCGCCCTCCCTGCATACTCAAGCATAAGGTGCATATCGTGTGTCACCATTACAACGGTTATACCCCTGCTGTTAAGCTCGCTTAAGAATTCCATGATCTCCGTATAGTGTCTGTAGTCCTGTCCGGCAGTGGGTTCATCCAGAATTATCATCTCCGGATCAAGCACAAGTATGGATGCTATGGTCACTCTCTTCTTCTGTCCGAAGCTTAAAGCGGATATCGGCCACTTGCGCATCTTCCACAGTCCGCATATCTTAAGAGCCTTCTCAACCCTTTTATCTATCTCCTCCTCAGGCACCCCTCTCGTCCGTAGTCCCAGTGCTACTTCATCATATATCCAGACCTTGGATATCATCTGGTTGGGATTCTGCATCACATATCCTATGTGCTCGGCTCTTTCCTTAATGGTAAGGTCTTTAATATCCTCTCCGCCTAAGTATATCCTCCCCTCATCCTCTGTCTCGAAGCCGCATATCACCTTGGAAAAGGTGGATTTCCCTGCGCCGTTGGTGCCGACTATAGCTGTCATCTCTCCCCTGCCTATCCTTACGGATATCCCGTTTAGAGCCTTCCTGTCGCCCTTATCATATGTAAAGGATATATTATCGCATCGTAAGAGTTCTTCGGCCGGCTTCTTTTCAATAGTCTCAACCGTCTGTGAATACCATTCCCTTACCTTAGCCTTACACTCATCACTTAATATCATCCTGTCTAAGGATGAGGGATTCATATCCTTATGTACACGCACACCTGCATACTTAAGTGCGGTTATGTATAAAGGCTCCCTGATACCGCATTCACTTAAGAGTTCTCCCGACAGAAGCACATCGGGCGACGTGTCGGCAAGGATGTGTCCCTTCTCCATGAGCACTATCCTGTCCACATGTCGGTGCAGCACGTCCTCAAGCCTGTGTTCTACTATTATGACAGCCGCTTTCGTCTTCTCCTGCATCTTATCGATAAGCTCTATGGCCTGCTTACCCGTGGCCGGATCAAGATTAGCTAAAGGCTCGTCGAATATAAGTATATCCACATCATCAACCAGAACTCCGGCTAAGGATACTCGCTGCTTCTGTCCGCCGGACAGCTCTCCCGGCGCATGCTCAAGGTAATCATCGATCCCAACCATTGAAGCCGCCTTTAAGACCTTCTCATGCAATTCGGGATCGCCCACACAGTCATTCTCGGGAGCAAATGCTATGTCCTCTGCCACTGTCATTCCCACGAACTGTGCATCAGAATCCTGCAGGACAGTTCCTACCGTATGGGATATATCGAATATGCTTAAGTTCGAAGTCTCTTCACCCTTGATCTTAAGGGAGCCGGTCATCTGCCCCTTATAAGAGAATGGGATCAGACCGTTAATGCAATGGATAAGTGTTGACTTGCCACATCCCGAAGGACCTGCGATAAGCACCCTCTCTCCCCTATGCAGCTTAAGATCGATGTCATATAGTGTGGGTGATGCCTGTGCATTGTATGTAAATCCGAAATTATTAAATTCAAGCAATACTTCAGCTTCACTATCGTTGCTCATAATCTCACCGTGTTCCGGGCACTAAATAATATGCGGCACATATCTATGCCTTAGATAAAAAGGGCGGGAATCTCTTCCCGCCCCGAATTAAGATCTTACTATTCCTCTTCCTTAAGGCTTCCCTTCTTGGGTATCGCAGCCGAATATGCCACGCATAAAAGTGTACCTACCACAGCGGTCGTAATGATATTGATACCTGCACTTACAAGTCCCTGAACAAAGACCTTATTGGCAGGCTCCGCATATATCAATATATCAAGCACAGGTGCCAGTGCTCCCCAGCCCACGAGGTGTGCGATCACCTGAGCTATGTTGAACTGTATGATGCCTTTTACTCCGAACTCACCCTCTTCGATATTAAGCTTCACTGTAAGGAGACCTATCACACATCCCACGAAAGCCGATGTAACGACCCAGCTCCACCATACTCCCCAGCCAAATGAGAAGTCGATAAAGAAGTGTCCGATAAGTCCCGTCAAAAGACCGGCTATAGGTCCGAATACCGTCGCAATGAATGCGAGCAGGCCATACTGAATTGAAATGTTGGTATCAGGTACCCCACTGGGAATTGCAACGAATCTTCCAAGTACGAAGAAAAGTGCAGCTCCTATACCCGTAGCAACAATATGCTTCACACCGAATTTTTTCATACTCTCACTTTCTCCTTTCGCCAAAAAAGCGTAACATACGATCTCATGACCGCGTTTTATCTATTATAATGCAAAAACCTATGCATTACAATCTGAAGTTACGTACTCTGCCGTAGAAGGTTCCCTGAAGCTTCTCGTTATCTATGAAGTCGCCTCTTGTAGCCACAGTCACGGTTGTACTGCCCGGCTTTTTCACGCCCCTCATGGTCATGCACATATGCTCAGCTTCCATCATGACCATAACTCCCTTAGGCTTAAGCTCATCCATGATGGCATCGGCTATCTGTGCCGTAAGCCTCTCCTGTATCTGAGGCCGTCTTGCATATACCTCTACGGTACGGGCAAGCTTGCTTAAGCCTACTACCTCACCGTTAGGCACATATGCCACATGAGCCTTACCGAAGAACGGTAACAGATGATGCTCGCACATTGAATAGAATGTGATATCTCTCTCTACCACCATCTCACTGTTATCAACGGTGAATCTCTTACTTAGTATCTCATGAGCATCCTCATTAAGTCCCGAGAATATCTCTTCGTACATCCGGCTTATCCTGTCGGGTGTATCTATGAGTCCCTCTCTTTCAGGATCCTCACCTATCGCTTCAAGCAACATGGTTACCGCTTTTTTGATCTTATCCTTATCTGCCATATTATTCACACTATCTCTTCTTTTTATCACTGTATATATCTATGAGCCTTCCCATGAAAGAAAGCGAACCGAAAGCAATTATGACACTGTTGTCATTCTGTTTTGCATACAGTTCCGCCATCTCGCATGCCTCCTCTACACTGTCAGTACTTGTGACAGCAGGATTATACTTACTCACGATCCCTGCAAGCTCCACGCTTCGAAGTGCTCTGGGATTCTCCGGAGGTGTGACCGTGAATATCATCTTAGCATCTTTACACATGATATCCGCCACCCCTTCTATATCCTTATCCTTAAGCATACCCATGATAAGTATCCTGTCCCTGCCTTTAAGCAGGATATCCGCAGATTCCTTAAGGCGCCTTGCGGCATCAGGATTATGTGCTCCGTCTATGAGCACCGGTGGCTTCTTAGATACTATCTGAAGCCGCCCCTGCCATACTGTCGCATCAAGTCCCCTCTGTATCGCCTCATCGGAGCATATGTCTGCCATATCCTCCCTTACTTCCATAAGTGTCTTCACGGACTTAACGGCCAGTGCCGCATTATATATCTGATGTATACCGGGAAGTGGTGTATGCCATCGGCATCCGTCCATGGCAAAAGTCCCGCCCTTTAAGTTAAGCTTAATACCGCTTATTCCCTTCGTATCCACGGATACATATCTTGCATTGCGCTTATCGGCTTCTTCCTTAAGTATCCTGTGTACGCTCTCTGTCTGTATCCCTGATACGACTACACTGTCCTTTAATATGATCCCTGCTTTTTCCCTTGCTATGGCCTCTATGGTATCTCCCAGATACTGCATATGATCCATATCTATATGAGCGAATACCTCCATCACGGATGTCCTCACGATATTGGTAGCATCCTTTTCTCCGCCCATACCGCATTCAAGCAGCACCATATCGCAACCCTTATCCGCAAAATACATAAAAGCTGTTGCGGTCTCTATTTCAAAGGATGTGGGATGCGCAAGACCATCTTTAACCATGGACTCACATACGGGCATGACTATATCCATATACCTTCCAAAGTCAGCCTTGCTCATATGTCTGCCGCCTATGTCGAAGCGTTCCAGATACTCACATATTGTGGGTGATATATATCTTCCCACCTTAAGTCCCGCTTCCTTAAGTATGCAGGATATATATGCGAGAGTTGAACCCTTACCGTTAGTTCCGGCTATATGTATGAACCTAAGCTTATCCTGTGGATCTCCAAGCCTCTTACAGAGCTCTCTTATACTGTCAAGTCCCGGCACGCTGCCAAGCTTATTACATTCTTCGATATAATCATATGCCTGCCTGTATGTCATGCCGGCTCCTTAACGCTTCACCCTGCAGACTGCCTAAGTCATAGCTATAGTCAGTCCGTAACCTTGGCAGTCCTTTTCTTCATGTAGAAGAGAACTGCCACTACAAGTACAACTCCCACAGGGATCGATATCCATGTGACATTGATCTTATCCAATAATCCTGCCAGAAGGTAGCATACGAATGATATACATGCAACAGTCAATGCATATGGAAGCTGTGTCTCCACATGGTTGATGTGATTACAATGCGCACCTGCGGATGACATGATGGTCGTATCCGATATGGGTGAGCAGTGGTCTCCGCATACGGCACCTGCAAGACATGCAGAGATGCCAACGAAGAAGAGACTGCTTGTCTCCGGGAAGATTGCCGATACTATGGGTATCAGTATACCGAAGGTTCCCCATGAGGTTCCCGTTGCGAAGGATACTATACATGCGACCACGAATACGATCGCGGGAAGCAGCCACTGAAGCCCCTGTGCGTTAGCCATAGCCGCTCCGACGAAGCCTGATGCATCAAGTGCATTGGTCATGCTCTTAAGAGATGTTGCAAGTGTAAGTATCGTTATGGCTGGTACCATTGCTATGAAGCCCTTAGGAAGGCACTCCATAGCCTCCTCGAAGGTCATCACCTTACGTGCTACCATGTATATGATGATAATTATAAGTGCTATTATGCTTCCCCACGGAAGACCGACATATGCGTCAGTCTCAGAGAATGCCTCTATGAAAGAGCCCTCTCCTATAGCCTGGTATCCGTTATAGAGAAGACCCCATACACAGAATGCGATAAGCAGTATTATAGGGATTATCAGGTCTATGAGCTTACCCTTGCTGGGATTTACGGGTCCGTCAACTCTGAGAGTTCTCTCCTCTTCCTCCGAAAGCTTAAGTGCTCCGAGATCTCCGCTGTTCTCAGCCCTTAATTCGAACTTTCTCATCTTACCGTAGTCGAAATTAAGGATCAACAATACTATTATGAATACCAGGGTGAATATCGAATAGAAGTTATAGGGTATCGCTCTTATGAAAAGCTCAATACCCGAATAGTTCTCGCTCTCCACGCAGCCCGATACCGCCGCTGCCCACGAGGATATGGGGGCGATCATACACACAGGAGCTGCCGTTGCGTCTATAAGATATGCAAGCTTGACCCTGCTTATCTTCTTAGAGTCCGTTACGGGTGCCATAACGGAACCCACGGTGAGGCAGTTGAAGTAATCGTCTATGAATATGAGTACTCCAAGTAAGAATGTGGCAAGAGCCGCACCTGTCTTGGTCTTTATATGGGTCTCCGCCCACTTGCCGAATGCCCGTGAGGCTCCCGACTTATTCACAAGTGCCACTATCGTTCCGAGGATAACAAGGAATATGAGTATTCCCGCATTGTCCGCTACGGACGCGCTCAGTCCGTCTACGGTCACCATATCCACCGTACCGAAGAATGTGCAGCCGCCGGCCTTATGGCTCCAAGCACGATCCCCATGAAAAGTGACGAATATGCCTCCTTGGTGATAAGTGCCAGCGCAATGGCTACAAGTGGCGGAACCAGTGCCCAGAAGGTTCCGGCAAAATTCCCCACTCCCGCTGCATTCACAATAAGTATCAGTGCCACCATCACAATGAAGATGAGCCCTGCTATAACCGCAGTGTTTTTCTTTGTTTTCATCTTAGTTCTCCTATCCTTTTCTCAGATATATTATATTTACCGCTTACTGTACCAGTCTTCTCTTATCGAACTTCTCTTCGCAGTATCTGCACCTGTATACTCCCTCCTTCTCATCCGCAAGGAAGAATATGTGCGGAAGCTCCTGCTCTATGGAAGTGATGCATCTGGGATTCTTGCATTTGAAGATATGCTTGATCTCCTTAGGTAGCGTCAATTCCTTCTTATCCACTATCTCTCCGTCCTTGATGACATTGACGGTGATGTTCTTATCGATTACTGCCAGCACATCAAGGTTGAGCTCATCTATGTCACACTCCACCTTGAGTATGTCCTTCTTGCCCATCTTCTCGGACTTGGCATTCTTGATGATGGCAACTGTATGATCCATCTTATCAAGCTGTAAGTGATGATATATGGACAGCGACTGTCCCGCCTTGATATGGTCAAGCACGAATCCTTCTTCTATCTTACCGACATTTAACATATGTTCTCTCCGTTAATCCTTATAATCTATGCCACATCTATGCCAAGCAGTGTAAGGATAAGCGCCATCCTTACATACACTCCGTACTGTGCCTGCTTAAAATAAGCCGCTCTCGGATCGTCATCTATCTCCACCGATATCTCATTGACACGGGGCAGAGGATGCAGGACCATCATATCTTCCCCAGCCTTATCAAGCTTGTCCTTGGTCAGTATGTAGAAATCCTTCAATCTCACATAATCCTCTTCGTTGAAGAATCGCTCTCTCTGCACTCTTGTCATATACAGGATGTCCAGTCTGTCTATGACATCCTCAAGGCTTATGACCTCTTCATAGCCTATACCCTTCTCATCAAGCATATCCGTTATATAGTCCGGAACCTTAAGCTCCTCCGGAGATATGAATACGAAATGCACATCCGTATATCTTGTAAGGGCATTGATAAGCGAATGTACCGTTCTGCCGAACTTAAGATCGCCGCACAGTCCTATGGTATAGCCGCTTAAGCTTCCCCTTAGGCTCCTTATGGTGAGCAGATCCGTAAGTGTCTGTGTGGGATGCTGATGTCCGCCATCACCTGCATTGATGACAGGTATCAGTGATCTGGATGCTGCCACATATGCCGCACCCTCCTTGGGATGACGCATGGCGCATATATCGGCATAGCAGGATATCACTCTTATGGTATCCGATACGCTCTCTCCCTTGGCCGCAGATGAACTGCTTGCTTCCGAGAATCCAAGGACCTCACCGCCTAGGTTGAGCATCGCCGCTTCGAATGAAAGCCTTGTCCTTGTACTCGGCTCATAGAAGCAGGTCGCAAGCTTTTTACCCTCACACGCTTTAGCATACTTACCCGGCTCTCTCTCTATGTCTTTAGCCAGATCAAAAAGCTTCTCAAGCTCCTCCACCGTAAAATCAAGCGGATTCATAAGATGTCTGATCGATTTTACATTGGTCTTATCCACTATACCACCTCTCTCCGTGATCACTGACCACTGTATATTATGATACTGTATCGTATTCTGTTATTCTTCCTTAAGTATATCCACTATCTCGGCAAATCCCATTCCGTGGGAGGCTTTAACAAGCACCGAATCACCTTTGCGTATGATATGCGGCAATCCCGTCTTAAGCCTTTCCTTATCCTTAAAGTATATAAGCCTTACCCCTTCGTATACTGCGGTATTATCATTCTCCTGTGAATCGGGATCTTCCGCAATACTCGGTGCAAGTGCTTCAGAAGCACTTTTTAATCCCGTAAGGGCTCCTTCATACATGGCTCGTGACAGACTGCCCACACATACTATGACATCCGCATCACTCCTTGCGGCAGCCTCCCCCACTTCCCTATGAAGTGCGGATGCCCCCTCACCGAGTTCGAACATATCTCCGAGTATGGCTACCTTCCTGGTATCGGCCAGTCCAAGCAGCTTAAGCGCATAACGCATGGCTGAAGGATTGGCATTATAACAGTCATCTATGATCGTATAGTCCTTACCTGCGATTATATTGCCTCTTCCCGCTGTAGCCGCGACTTTACCTATACCCGATGCTATGGCATCTCCTGACATTCCCATGGCCTCACCCACAGCCGTTGCAGCCAACGCATTATACAGCATATGCTCCCCCGGAAGCCTTATGCTTACCGGGATATTCTCTCCCGTTATGCGACTTATGACCACAGCATCCGTTCCAAGGAGTCCTTTGGTCATATATTCACTTATGTAATAATCCGGAGGTATCTGCTTTTTACGGATACCATAGAATACCGGTCTGGCGCCGCAGACCTTTGTCACTGTGGCAAGCTTATCGTCATCCGCATTAAGGAATGCCTTACTGCCCTCCTTCATGCCCGTGAAGATGGCAGTCTTGGCCTTAAGCACGCCGTCCCTGTCTCCCAAGAATTCCAGATGACAATTGGCTATATTGGTTATCACCGCCATATCCGGTCTTGCAATGGCAGCCATCCTCTCCATCTCGCCGAAATGATTGATACCCATCTCAAGCACAAGCACTTCGTCAGCCTCTCTTGCGCTGAGTATGGTAAGAGGCATTCCTACCTCATTATTGAAATTGCCTATGGTCTTGCATACCTTATACTTCTCGGATAAGACCGTTGCAATGAATTCCTTGGTACTGGTCTTGCCTACACTTCCCGTGATACCTATCACGGTGCACTTAAGCTGTTCTCTGTAATATGCCGCCGCATCCTTAAGAGCCTTGAAGGAATCCTTCACCAATATACAGGGACCGTACGGCTTATCCGGAAGCTTCTCACATATCACTCCCAGAGCACCCTTCTCAAAGACCTGCTCTATGAAGGAATGACCGTCCACTCTCTCGCCTACGGTCGCTATGAATATCCCACCCTCTGTTATCTGTCTGGAATCTATTACAACCGATGTCGCTTCCTTTGACTCCACGGCATCTTCACTGTAGTAATGCAGTTCTCCGTTACAGGCCTTCGTTAAAGCCTGCAATGTCATATTCTTCATACTGATCTTCTCTGCCGATACCATTATGCTCTGCTCTTAATGGCGGCATCCACTA
Source organism: uncultured Lachnospiraceae bacterium (assembly GCA_905235845.1). GTDB lineage: Bacteria > Bacillota > Clostridia > Lachnospirales > Lachnospiraceae > Colinaster. The sequence goes on along the minus strand of CAJONG010000023.1, from coordinate 10,463 downwards.
TCTTACCGCACAACTCATCGTAATCTATACCCATAGCCCTTGCCTCCTGAGGGATAAGTGACGTAGGTGTCATACCCGGCAGCGTATTGGCTTCGAGGCAGTACAATCCGCCGTCTGATTCACTCATCATAAAATCAAGCCTTGCATATGAATGAAGCTTAAGAGCCGAATATCCTCTCTCAGCTAACGCCATCATCTCCTTAGTCTTATTATCCGGAAGTTCTGCCGGACAGGTCTCTACCGTTGCCCCTGCCTGATACTTGCTCTTATAATCATAGAATTCTTCCTTGGGGGCTATCTCTATGACCGGCATTGCCTTGGGCGCTCCGTCCCAGTCAGTCACGCACACCGAGAATTCTCTTCCCTTAATATACTGCTCCACTATCACATTATCATCTATATTGAAGGCCTCATTAAGAGCCCTGTCATACTCTTCTTCATTGTGGCATACGAACACTCCCACGCTGGAACCGCCGCTGCACACCTTCACTACGCAGGGATATCCGATCGTATTACCGCACTCCTCTCCCTTGTGTATGATATGCCCCTTGGGAACAGGGATACCGTTATATGCAAGCAGCTCCTTGCTGATCTGCTTATTCATGCATATGGCAGAGCTTAGATAATCCGTTCCGGTATATGCGATTCCCTCAAGATCAAGGTAAGCCTGAAGCTTGCCGTTCTCACCGTTCTCACCGTGAAGTCCCATGAAGACAACATCACAGGATCTGCACAGCTCAAGTATACGGGGACCCAAGAAGCCCTGATATTTAGCTGACCTCTTGTTCCTGATGCTCTCTATATCCGGAGCGACCTCCGTAATATCTCCTATTTGGGCAGCCCAGTCGATATCCGATGCAAAAAGCTGCTCCCCTGTCATATCCTTATATTCATCCGGCAGGCCCATATACGCATCAGCAAGCACCACTCTGTGACCGTTACGCTTAAGCGCCTCATACACGCACCTGCCCGTCACGAATGATACATCTCTCTCCGTACTGATACCGCCTGCCAAAACCAATATGTCCATAATACGTCTTATTACCTCTGTCCTGCCCATACACTCCCATCGTAACACACTATCCTTCTACGGGATGATTATCCGGGCACGGTATTGCCTCTTTAATTCATCGGTGGTATGATACCATAAAGAATTAGTTTATTCAATGATTATCTACGGAATGGAGATTAATGTGAAAAATATGATTGATATCATATTTTTCACACAACGATTTGTGCCGGAGCGTCACAAATCGCATGATGGCGAAGACCGGCAAGTACATCCATGTACTTGCAAGCCGGTCAGACAACATCCTGTTGTCAGGCAAATTGGAGATTTGCCTCGCCCCGTCGCTGACGCTCCGGAATGGAGATTAGTATGGACAAAGAAGCAGTTAAATATCGCGCAAGAAAAAGATGGGGATTCTTAGGTCTGCCCTGGACATTCACGGTATACAATATTGGAGACGATCTTTTGACGGTTGACAGCGGTTTCTTTAAGACAGAAGAAAACGATTGCTATATGTATAAGATACAGGACGCAAAGCTCACACGAAGTCTTACCCAGAGGATGTTCGGAATAGGCACTGTCACCTGCTATACCGGCGACACCACTGATAGGCAGCTTGTACTTAAGAACATACGCCAGTCTACCGAGATCAAGGACTTTATCGTGAAGGCATCCGAACAGGCCAGGCTTCGCCGCCGCACTGTCAATATGCAGAATATCGGTGCCGAAATGGACGATCTTGACAGCATAATCGATAATTCATAGCCCGGATCATACAATCCGCAAAGCAATATCTAAGGCCGCTGCCGGCGGCCTTTTGATAACACTGTTGGTCTTCGGTTATTCTGCGCGTATGATTAGCCTGTTAAGTCCCTCGGGGATGACCCCGATCTTACAGTCGGTGCCGGTTGTGCGTACATATGTACCGCCCATGCCGCCTCGAAGTACTGTGATCTTAGGTCCTATCACCTCTATGGGTCCTTCCGTCACTATCTCCACAGGCTCCTGATAGAAGCTTACGACATTGTCATTCTGATCCAGTGCCTTTATCCTTATGGCCGCAACATCATAGGTATGATCCTCGGTAAGCTTAGTATGATCCGCCTCCGCAGATATATGCACAGATTCCATTGTGGTCTTTATGACAGTCTTGACTACTTTGCCGTTCTTGATGGCCTCGAACTTATATTCCGTGGCCTCACCGCCCCAGTCACCGATATACTTGCTGTAGGCGTCCGCCATGTCACCAAAGCTCATGTGATAGAACGCCACTGCCTTGAAGAAAGCCCATTTTGCCTTAAGGGGCAGATGGTTCATTCCATAGGTATTATTGGCATTGAGACCATACTTCACAAGGTCTGCCTGCTTCTTGGAATATTCACCGGATTCATGTACTGCATTACCCACGAAGTCGTCTATCCTTATTGGACCGAAGCTTATATTCCCAAATTCCGAATCGGCATGGGTGTATTCCTTCATAAGCTTGCCGTTCTTATACATCTTCACGCTCTCAGCATTGGTATATATATATATCTTGCCATTATTGCCTGCGGGATGCTCTCCTATATCCATGGATGAGCTCACCTCAAGCACCGGTATCTCGTCCTGTCCGCTGCTGTAGACATAGGCCGCCTGCTTGGGATTACGATACATATCCAAAACCCCGTGATAGCATATACGGTCGCCCGAGCCAAAGTCCCTGTGGGTATTGTAATCCGCCATACACCATCCGAAGCTGCCTGCCACTCCCTCTTCTCCGGCAACGGCATTGATGACTCTTGCATGTCTTAGCGCATGCTCAAGCCTGTGATCCTCACAGTCATAGGTCTTGGTGGGATACATGTGTCCGTTGTATTCGGATATAAGATAGCCCTTATTCATATCCGTGGTAACATCCTTTTTATGCCTTATGCCCTCGTTGGTGCCATCATGGACGAAATCATTGAAGGTATATACATCCTCAAGCAGATGACTCTTCTGTAAGAATCTCACACCGCCCGTCTGTCTGTAGGGATCTAACTTATGCGCAAGCTCATTGGTGCGGGTATAGAATTCATCGTCATCCTGCGATTCATTGATCCTGACACCCCATAGCATTATGGACGGATGATTGCGATACTGTGTGATCATCTCGCGCACATTCTCTACGGCCTGATCCTTCCATGCACTGTCACCTATATGCTGCCATCCCGGTATCTCCGTGAATACTAGCAATCCTATCTCATCACAGGCATCGACAAAATACTGTGAATCAGGATAATGAGAGGTCCTTACCGCATTGAGTCCAAGCTCGTATTTAAGTACTCTGGCATCCATTACCTGCATTGACTTAGGCATCGCATACCCTACATAAGGATACGCCTGATGTCTGTTAAGACCCCTGAAGAGATATCTTCTGCCGTTTAGGTAGAACCCGTCGCTCTTAAATTCCACGGTCCTGAAGGCGGTCGGGGTTACTACACTGTCAATATCCCTGCCATCCTTTAAGAATACGGTCGTCACCTCATACATATAAGGCTCCTCCGGACTCCAGAGATTGATATCCCCTGCATCAAAGCGTACCACATTGCCCTTGCTTAATTCGATCTCACCAAGTGTCCTGATTTCGCCCGTCTTCCTGTCCTTAAGAATCTGTCTGACGCTCACTCCCTTAAGGGCATCCGAAGAGCCTGACTTATTGCCCACAGTGATGTCGGAGACCATCTTAGCACTTACATGTCCGCCTGCTATGTCTATCTGCGGATGGACATATATATCGGATATATATACGGGCTCCTTGATATCTATATACACATCGCGGTATATTCCGCCGTATGTCATATAGTCGATGACGAAGCCGAAGGGCGGTGTATTAAGGCTCTCTCTGCTGTCTGCCTTGACCACAAGCACATTATCCTCGCCGAACCTTACCTTATCCGATATATCTATGGTAAAGGCAGTATATCCTGTATGATGTGTGCCGACCTCTTTGCCGTTAAGATATACCACGGCATCATGCCCTACGGCATCGAAGGTGAGCAATATCACCTTGCCCTCGAACTGCTTATCTATCTTAATAATCCTGCGGTAGCCACTGACCATCTGGTATATGCTCTCATCGAAGCAGTTATAAGGCATATCCGCTACATTATGCGGTATGCGCACCGTCTCAGTCTTACCGCTATAATCATCCCCAAGCATAGCTTCATCAAATTCCTTAATAAATTGCCAGTTATCACATATATATTCTCTCATACTGATCTCCATTCCTTATTGGTTATGTCTTGCCTTAAGTTCTGCCTCGATCTCTTCAAGCTTCTCATCTGTAAGTATGTATTTCCTGGCGAATATGAAGACCGCGATAAGTAATCCGACTATGGGAAGTATCGTCATGGTCATACGAAGTCCCATAATGGAAGAGGCCGATTCAACCTCCGAGACGATAGTATCCGTATTATCACTGATATTGAATATCTGCAGACAGAGGGATGCAATGAAAGCCGATACTCCGCTTGCAAGCTTGACCACAAAGGTCTGCATGGAGAAGATCACCGACTCATCTCTTCTGTTATTCTTAAGTTCGCCATAATCAACCGTATTGGCAAGGAATACCGTGGTAAGAACTGTAAGCATTCCAAATGCCATGAATACGAAGAACGCAGGTATGAAATACAGATATACGCTCTTAACACCTACTATCATCTGTATGAGCAGAAGCGCATACCCTGCTATGGCCATGACAAAGCTTACATAGAACACCCTTATCGCCGACATGAACTTCCTGAATAACGGGAAGAATATCATCATGGACAGTATCTGCATGCCTCCGCCGAAGGTATTAAAAAGGGTATAATCATTGGTCCAGCTCTTGCCGCCTATATCATACTTGAAGAAATATATTAACAGATTGGAGGTTATATATAGGGATGCATTAATAAGCACTATGGCTATGACTATCGCCATTGCCTGGTCATTCTGTATGAGGCTTTTAAACATCTCACCCACCGAAGGTGAATCCACGTCCACGGTAGACTTCTCCTTAATGACTACACAGGCTATGACCTCAAATACTATGAAGAGTATGGCGATTATCAGCGCAAAATTCTTAAATCCCGCTCTCTCACTTCCTCTGCCAAGTATCTCCACACACTTAACAGTGATTATGGTGATAAGCGCCGAGCCTACACCGGCACAGCTCCTTCCCAGAGTTGAGAGATTCTCCCTCTCCTTACCGCTTTCGGTAAAGGCAGGTATCATGGACCAGAAGGGAATGTCCATCATGGTATATGTCACACCCCACAGTATATATATGACAGCCGCGTAAGCCACGAGTCCTTTACCGTCAAGGGTAGGAGGAACCGCGAACATTATATAGAGTATCACAGCGTTTAGGATAGTCCCTATGAAAAGCCACGGTCTGAATCTTCCGAATCTGGTCTTGGTCTTGGCAACAACTATGCCCATGATGGGATCATTGAATGCGTCGAATATCCTTGCCGCCATCAGTATGACTCCCATGGCTATGGCGCTCACTCCCAGTATGTCCTGATAGTAATACAGAATATAGCTTGCTGATAGCATATAGACCATGTCCTTACCCACCGCAGCCAGTCCATAAGATGCTTTTTCCTTAAGTGATAATTTCATAGATGCTCTCCATTCCGAAAGGCAGCAATGCCCTCCTGTTCATTTTGCAGTTATGTATATTTTAACAAAAAATCACGGGAGAATAAATACTCCCGTGATCTGTTATCTCATAATCTTTTATATCCCTTACCCCGATGTCATACATTCCTTAGCAAAGATCAGCGATCACTTCTTGGTAAGGAATGAGGGTATCTGCAATTGATTCTCTTCTATTTTACTCTTGATGTCCGTGGGCTTCTGTCCGAAATTACGCGCAACAGGCTGTGGCTGTACAGGCGCTGTCCGCTGTGTCCCCATACCTATTGGTGACGATACACCCGGTCTTGCAGGAGCGGAATCCGTACCTGCGGTAAGAGGTCTGCTAAGAGGAGTAGAACCCGGAGCAGTGGGTCTTGCGCCCATCGGAGGTCTGCTGGTGAGACCCGCCCTGTTGCCTATGGTCACATTGGTCTTGACCTCATCAAGTCCTGTAGCTATAACCGTTATCTTACAACTGTCAGTCTCCGTCTCATCATACATGGCACCGAAGATCAAGTTGATATCCTCTCCCGTTATCTCCTCCACGTAGCTTGCGGCATCATCCGCATCGAATACGCTTATATCACCGGTGATGTTCATGATGACATCGGTAGCGCCCTTGATCGTTGTCTCAAGCAAAGGCGACTCAACCGCCGCAACTATAGCTTCCTTAGCCTTATCATCTCCCTTGCCTACACCTATACCGATATGAGCAACTCCCTTGCCTCTCATAACCGTCTGGATATCGGCAAAATCGAGATTGATAAGAGACGGAACATTGATAAGATCCGTGATGCCTCGTACTGCCTGTTGAAGAACCTCATCAGCCCGCTTGAAAGCCTCCGGCATAGTGGTACGTCTGTCCACGATCTCAAGTATCTTCTGATTGGGAATAACTATAAGTGTATCAACATTCTCCTTAAGCTTCTCGATACCGCCTATGGCATTATTCATACGTGTCTTAGCCTCGAAATGAAAAGGCTTGGTCACAACACCGACTGTCAGTATACCCATATCCTTGGCAATCTTGGCTATAACGGGAGCCGCACCTGTACCGGTACCGCCGCCCATTCCACATGTGACGAACACCATGTTATATGTCCTGATCGCCTGCTGCAACTCATCGTAACTCTCTTCCGCTGCCTTCTCACCTATCTCCGGTCTTGCTCCGGCTCCGAGACCCTTGGTCAGCTTCTCACCTATCTGGATAGTAGTGGCCTTACAATTGGACAGCCACTGCTTATCTGTATTGACTCCTAAGAAATCTACCCCCGTAATCTCTTCCTCGATCATTCTGTTGACAGCATTGTTGCCGGCACCGCCGACACCAACCACAAGTATCTTAGCTCCGCTTAATGCCTCGCTATTTCTAATCTCCAACAAAGGACTGACCTCCTCCTCAATCTATATCGAACGATACATTATAACTCACTCAATAATATCATACTTGATTATCATATAATTTTTTTTCTGTTTGCGCAATGCTTTTTTTACCATATCTTGTTAAAAAGTCCGATTTTACCGACTTATGTAACCCATGATATACGTGTATTGCCCTACTGATCCACTTCGAAGGTAATTATGCCGCCATCTCCGGAGTAATTATCAAGCCGCAGTACGCCCTTTTTATCCGTAAGCTCCGGCAGGATATCCTTAAGTCTGATTATCTTCTCGTCTATATTGGTGAAGTCTCCCACCTTGATCCTTGCCTGATCGAAGTAGAGTGTCATATTGTAATTCTTATCAAAATATATCTTGTCCATCTCAATATCGTATTTATTAAGAAGCTGCGTCATCTCAAGGATATTCTTAAATATCTCTTCACTTTCCACCGGAAGCTTCTCATACAACACAATATGATCGAAGGAAAGGCCGAGTACCTGCGGTATTCCCTTAGTCTTTACATCCGATGATTCCACGACCGTACCGTCCTTGTCGAAGTAGAAGTACCTGCCCATATATTCCACGAAGCCTGCCATTGCCTTCTCATACACTGTGATCCTTATCGTATGAGGATTGATTATATTCACGCTCATGGTCTGAATAAAGGGAACATCTTCAATATCCTTATTCTTATACTTCATGGACAGATACAGCGAATTGTCACCGAATCTGTCTCCCATAACTATATCGTATATCTCCTCATTGGAATAGTGGGTATTACCCTCTATGGTCACGGTATCCACCTTAAAAGCACGCATAAGTACAGCCATCGACACGAGCAAAATGATAATGATCGAGGCAAGCACTATGAGTATCCGCTTGCTTTTAATATCCGGTCTTATCCTGGGGATCTTTATCTTCTTCCACGGTCTGAGATCCGGTCCGTCCAGACTCTTGCCAAGAATTGGAAGCTCGGATGTGAGCTGGCTTATGGTATTGCCCATGGGAATAGTACCCTCAAGCTTACGCTGGCGTTCCACGGCCTTGATCGTCTCGGATTTTTTACCATTACCAACGGCCTTTTTACCCGAAGAAGTGGCTTTTTTGCCCTTCTTTCCTGTTTTTACGGTCTCTAAAGTCTTAACCGGCTTATCATTCTTTTTGGGTCTTTTGTCCGAAGTGCTGTTTTTTTTCGGCATGGCTTAATCCTCTGCAAAATCTATCGATCTTGCCACAGAGAATACAAGTCCCATCTCGATTAGAAGGAACATGACCGAAGAGCCTCCGTAGCTTATGAAGGGAAGCGAGATACCCGTATTGGGGATCACGTTCGTGACCACCGCAACGTTGAGTATGACCTGTATGGCGATATGACCCATGACACCTACGACGAGCAGGCCGCCGAATTCATCTCTTGCATTGCTGGCAATGATCATCAGTCTCCACAGAAGCAGTAAGAACAGCACGATGATACATATGCCACCGAACAGTCCAAGTTCCTCGCATATGACCGAGAATATCATATCATTCTGTGCCTCAGGCAAAAACCCCAGCTTCTGCGTACTCTGTCCTATTCCCTTGCCGAATATGCCTCCCGAACCTATGGCATAGAGTGCCTGCAAAGTCTGGAATCCGCCGCCCGAGGCATCCGCTTCCGGATCTATCCATGTACGTATGCGCTGACCTCTGTATCCGAAGGTTCCGGCATCTGCCATATGTACGACCACTAACACCACAAGCGCGGCAAATGCCATGGCTGCAAGGGTTATGATAAGGAATCTCCTGTAATCGGGACTTGCAACAAAGAGCATGATATATCCGATCATGAATATGATTATCGCAGAGCTTAGGTTATCTGTTATCTGCCACACCATAAAACATATAGGTGCCGGCGAGAAAAGCACAAGCAGGAATCCTTTCCTCGTACGGATATCATTACCAAGCCTGCATACCAGATTAGCAAGAAAAAGTATCATGGTAAGCTTGGCAATCTCGGCAGGCTGGACGGATATACCGATCTTAAGCCATCTTCTGGCGCCGTTAGCCTCATATCCCAATGGGGTTAAGACAAGGATTATAAGAAATGCCGATACGGCATATCCTATCCCGGCGAATCTCCGCCAGAACTTATAGGGTATCATAGCTACCACCGCCATTGCCGCAAGTCCGCATACCGTGGCGAAAGCCTGCTTATTAAGATAGAACGCGGGATTATTATGCAGAGTTGATGACATGGATGCCGAATATGAGCTCGTTGAATAGACCATTATCAGTCCGAAGCCCAGTAACAGCAATATAATGAATATTAAGGTGTAATCAACATAGCCGTGGCTTCTTTTTACATTATTGCGGGCCATCTTCAGTATCCTCCACCACCGGAGCTCCCGTCTGTGTATTGAGCACAGTTCCCGTAAGGGGCGCCGTAAGCACATCATCCGACTGCATCTCTTCGGCTGTAGGTGATGTCGATGAGGTTATATCTCCACCGTTGGCATCGACTATATCCTCATCATTGTCCTTATCGGTATCCTCACCTTCTTCCGCCTCTTCATCAGACATATTGGACGACTTGATGGTTATATCAAGATTCTCAAGCTCCTCTATCTCCTTATCAGACAGCTCCTCCGTCATATAGATATTCATATACGGAAGAACCTCGGTAAGTATGCTTCTTACTATCCTTGTTGCGAACTTGGCATCATCCTGGAACACCACATTGGGTCTGTCCACGACCACATATATGGCTATCTGCGGAAAGGTGCCTGAATTCGAGACAGCTGACAGGCGCCTGATGAAGCTTGCCGAAAAGGCATATAAAAAGAGAAAAATGGCGGCTCCTGAGTACCGTCACAGAGCGATCGTATGGGGAGTGCAGTCACACTACTACATGGACTTCCTCGTCTGGCTGCTCAACTGCTGGGGCATCGTGCCTCTGACTGACATGCTCTCGTGTATCAATACCGAGATGATCGCAGACACCGATACTCCTGAGAACAGAGAGCAGGCTTACTACGACATGGCAATGCTGACTGAAGAGATGATAATGCGCAACCGTACACACGGCGGTTACAAAGTGCTTCTCGACGACCTCTTCGAATTTGTTGAGGAGTTCAACGCGGATATGATCATCCTCTGGGAGCATATCACCTGCAAGGCGCTGGACGGCATGCACGGACTCTTTGAAGACAAGGCCAGAGAGCGAGGCATCCCGCTTATCTGGGTAGACCATCAGCTCTTCGACCCTCGCGTCATCTCAAGACAGGGCGTAAGAGATCAGGTAAACCAGTACATGAGAACGGTCATGCAGGAAGAACCTCTTGATCCGACACTCGAGATACTTGACGATGAGAATTCATGGTAGAACATTAGGAGGCACATATAATGAAAAAGAAACTGGCAAAAGCGTTACTGTATCTGCTGACCGGAG
>CAJONG010000022.1 GCA_905235845.1 uncultured Lachnospiraceae bacterium | reverse complement strand
GTATAGGAGGTGCTATACATCACATATCTGTTATGAACCCGTCTAAGATAACAGGTATGTGATGTATAGCACCTCCTATACAGATGCCTGTAAGTCCTGCGATATCATAGCCTCCCACCGTACTTAGCATGTCTGTGACAGGCAGATCATGCAGCCTGTATCTGTCGATGGCTTCCTGTACCACAGATATCTTCCGCTTAAGTCCTTCATCGGATAATCCCGCTCCCCTGCCTGTTACCGTACGTGCATCAAGTCTTAGAAGCCCGGCACATACACAGGATGATGTGGTTGTATTGCCTATACCCATCTCTCCAAGGGCAAGCAGACCATATCCAGCATCCTTAGCCCGGGCAGCTATATCTATCCCTGCTTCTATACATCGGTCAAGCTCTTCACTTGACATCGCAGGCATGCTGGCAAGGGAGTTCGTCCCGTGACCGATCTTATATCTTATATCAACACCTTCATATATCGCATCGGTATTGACACCCATGTCATATACCTGTATATCCGTTCCTGATACCTTGGCCATACGGCATACCGATGATTCTCCCCTTCCCATCTTCTCCATCACGGATGCCGTAACCTGCTGTCCTGTCTGTGTCACTCCCTCAGCTACCACTCCGTTATCGGCGCAAAGTATCGCAAGCAGGCTTCTGTCAATATTCTTAAGAGAAGCATCCGCTGAGACGGCGGCTATCCTGCATATGATATCCTCCATCTCTCCAAGTCCGTCTATAGGCTTGGCTACCATGTCCCACCTTGCCTTGACCTCATCATATATTCTTTTATCCGGTGTATCTATACTTATATCCTTGATCATCCTAACATCCCATATATTGCATCCATATCAAGGCTCTTCCTTAATATATCCGCCAGCTTATCATACTGTGTCTCCTTATAATCCCTGTATCCCGATACACCGGACATATATGTTATATCGGATATGGCTGTGCCTTTATTCTCTGCAAGAGCTTCAACTACCGCCTTCGCTGTACCTCCCTCATCGAATATACCGTGTATATATGTACCATATACATTCATACAGTCTGTGTGATCACTGCATATAATAGCGTCAGTAAGCATTGTTTTAGCTTCTGCACCATACGGATCGGATACATTATCCATACGGTAGGTCCTTCCTTCATGTATCTCATATCCCGTGACCTTATGTCCCGTCAGGCACATTAAAGCCCCCTTCGTCTTACCTATAACTGTGTCTGTCTGCTTAAGGGTCTTATCATATCCCATAACGGTATATACAGGAAGCAGTCCAAGTCCTTCATATCTTCCCTCGGCAGATTCGCTGCATAAGCACTTTTCATCCTCATACACAAACTTACCCAGCATCTGCATACCGCCGCATATGCCGAATACCACACGGCCTTCCACTGCAAGCATATGCACCTTATCCGCAAGTCCTGTCTCATGCAGCCACTTAAGATCCTCTATGGTATTCTTGCTTCCGGGCAGGATTACCATATCAGGATTCCCCATATCCTTAAGCGCCGACACATATCTTACCCTTACATCACTAAATCCTTCGAATATATCCATATCTGTAAAATTGGACATTCTGACAAACCTTATCACGGCTATATCAATGATATCTCCGTTATCATAAGGCGCAGCCGAAGTCTTAAGCCTGTCCGATAAGCTGTCCTCATCTTCAAGCCTTACATCCATATAGGGTATAAGACCCGTTACGGGTATGCCTCCTCTGTCTTCAAGTATCCTTAACCCTGAGTCAAGGAGAGATGGATCACCCCTGAATTTATTGATCACAAGCCCTTTTACACGCCCTCTTTCATCCTCTGTCAGAAGATCAAGCGTACCGAGCAGCTGCGCGAATACGCCGCCCCTGTCTATATCTCCCACGATAAGTACCGGTGCATCGACCATTGCAGCTAACCCCATATTGACTATATCGTTATCCTTAAGATTAACCTCCGCCGGCGAGCCTGCACCCTCTATCACTATGATGTCATATTCCTCTTCAAGCTTTTTATATGAATCCATTATATAAGGAATGAGCTCCCTCTTACGGGAATAGTATTCCATGGCGGACATATCCCCTATGGCTTTACCCATGACTATCACCTGAGACCCTGTATCGGTATTGGGCTTAAGCAGTATGGGATTAAGCTCTGCCACAGGCTTGCACCCTGCTGCCTCGGCCTGCATTGCCTGGGCTCTTCCTATCTCACATCCGTCCTCCGTTACATAGGAATTAAGCGCCATATTCTGTGATTTAAAAGGCGCTGTCTTATATCCGTCCTGTGCAAATATCCGACACAGTCCCGCTGTTATGAGGCTCTTGCCCACCCCCGACATTGTCCCCTGTATCATTATCTTCTTAGCCATATCTCTATATCTTATCTTAACCTATCTTATCCTATCTTATCCTGTCTCCAAAAAAGGTTATGGATATTCTCATCCGTCATGACTTCATCGGGTCTTCCCATAAGTGCTATACCACCTGCGTCCAATGCCACAACCCTGTCGGCGATTTCCGCAACATCGGTAAGCTCGTGAAGGGACATTATGACAGTGATGTCACCTTCCTTCTTTGATCTCTTAAGTATATCGAATACCTGCTGCTTATAGTATATATCCAGATGTGACACGGGCTCATCCAGTACCAGAAGCTTAGGCTCCATGGCAAGAGCCCTTGCGATCATCACTCTCTGTCTCTGTCCATCGCTTAATTCGGTGAGATCCTTATCCCTTATCTTGTATGTATCCGTATCCGCAAGGGCTTTACTTACTATCTCTCTGTCTCTATCTCCATGTATATCGAAGCTTCCCGTGTGTGCATATCTTCCCCCTGCCACCACATCATATACCGTCATGTATTCCGTCATTGGCGGCGTAGTAAGCACCGAGGCTATGAGTCTCGCTCTCTCCCTGCCCCCCTCCGGCACCTCTTTACCGTCTATATATATATGTCCGGATAAAAGCGGAAGCACACCCGCCAGGGTTTTAAGCAGCGTTGATTTGCCGACTCCGTTAGGTCCTATCAGACATAATATCTCTCCCTTTGCCATATCAAGGTTGATATCTCTGTGTATTATATTGTTCTTACCGTAACCCGTAGTCACAGACTTAAGAGTAAGATATGCTTCCGTCACACTACCCTCCTTTTATGCCTGTCAATTAATACCCATATGACAACAGGTGCACCGAATACCGCTGTGACCGTACTTATACTAAGCTCCGTCGGTGCAAAAGCCATCCTTGCTATCATATCGCATACAAGACAGAATATGGCACCGCCTAAGAAGCATCCCGGTATCAGTATAATGGGTCTGCTTGAAGCGAATATCTTCTTACACAGATGAGGTACAGCCACCCCCACGAAGGATATGGGTCCGGCATACGCCACGACTATCGCTGCGGCAAGGCTTGAAAGTATCACAAGGGCTATCCTTAATCTCTTCACATTGACCCCCACACCCATGGCATACTCTTCTCCAAGGGCATAGGCGCCCAGAGGCTTGGCCATATATATCGACAGCATAAGCACTATCCCCATCGTGACAGCAGACACTGCCACCATACTCCAATCGCTGCCGGAGAAGCTTCCTCTCGACCAGTTATGAAGATTGACTATATCCGCATCGGCTGCGAAAGTTACCACGAAATCCGTTATGGCAGAGCATATATAGCCTATCATCACCCCACATACGATGAGAGCTGACATATTGCCCACCGTCCCTGATATGAGCAATATGAATCCCATACATATCATGGCTCCGATAAAAGCGGCTATCACAAGGCTTACGCTCCCACCCCGCTTCATCATCCCGAAGCCGAACACCATAAGTAACGCCACCATGAGCTTAGATCCTGAGCTTATACCGAGGATGAAGGGACCTGCTATCGGATTATGAAAAAAGCTCTGCAACTGATATCCGGCAAGAGACAGAGCTCCTCCCAGTATCATGGCGGACAGTGCCCTCGGGAATCTTATATCCATGATTATACTTGTATAGGTGGAGTATACCTCTGCCTGTACACCATCTATACCTCCTTCTGTCGTAGAGGAGAAAAGTATCTTAATAACATCCCTTATGGGTATATCCACGCTTCCGACGGCGATACTCAGTGCGACAAGGAATACAGTCATCACTGTCATCACTGTGAATATAATCGTATTTTTCATTCTAACGGAGCTTGTATATGAATTCGCCTTCACCATCCTTATATTCACCCTTAAGTATCGTATTGAACTCTTTTATCAGATCCGCACAGCCCATAGGTCTCTGATAGAGACTTATGGTAGTGCAGTATACTTCCCCGTTCTTAACCGCTTTAAAGCCTGCAAGAGTACTGTTCTTATCAAGCAGCTCATCAATTCCATTAAGTTCTCCGTCTATGGTGGAATTATATATGAGAACATCGGCATCGCTACCTGCGCTTACGAATTCCTCAAGTGTCATATCGATACTGCTCTTCTTCCCTTCGGTTATAATATCAGGGAAAGCATACTTCCCTCCTGCAAGCTCTATCATCTTAGGCACATAATCATCCGATACCCTGACGTTGACAGTTCCGCTCTGTGTAAAGTAGAAGAATGCCACGCTTTTATCTCCGATGCCTTCCGTATCCATATCATCAAGCAATCTACATTCCCTCTTAAAAATCTCTCCTGCCTTCTGATCCACGCCTGTCAGAGCACCGTAGAAGCGTATCCACTCTAACCTTCCAAGGGGATGCTCCTCATAGCTGCTGTATTCTATCATTGTAGCTATCCCAAGGTCATGCAGCTTATCAAGCACCTCCGGACTATGATATATCATCGTATTCTCTATAGCAAGCTTACAGCCTCCCATGGCAAGAAGCTCATAGTCAGGTTCACTGTACCTGCCGGCATAGATGATATCTTCATTCTTAAGAGCTTCTGCCGCCTCATTAATGGTCCAGTCCTCAGACCTAAGCGAAGCAAAGCTTAACTTAGACAGTTCATTAAGCTTAACAAAATAGTCCATTGAAGCCGTGGAGACAAGATAAATATTATCTACAGGCTCCTTAAGCACCGTAACATCCTCAGGGATATCGGCAATATCTCCCTTATCCTTAGTCGTTACAAGATACCTGTCGCCGTTAGCTACAGATAAGAGCCTGCTGCCATCCTCATATCTGTCTATTGCAAAGTTTTGTGCATACAGGTTCTCATCCCTTCCTGTGTATGTGAGCCCTGCTGACAGTGATTCGGCTTCGTCCTCACTCGTAAGACCTGCCGCATCACCTGACTCCCCTTTCATCTCCCCATATATCTTATTATCCGCTGTACTACCTATACTGCTTTTACTACTTTTACCACTATTGCTCTCTGTTCTTAGAGTCTTAGCGTTCCCACAGGCAGTCATGGTAAATATCAGTATAATATTAATAATAAGGATGGTGCCTAAGCACCATCCGCATCTCTTATCTCTCATCTGCCTTAGCCGCCGCATCCGCTTTATCCTTTACATCCGCTGCATTTTCCGCATCTGCCGTACTTTCCGCATTTACCGCATCCTTTACATCCTGCTTCTTTTTCCTGCTGTCAGTATAAGTCACGATAATGGCTACTGCTATGATCGCTATGATTATAAGTATACCTGCTATCATGCCGCCATTGTCACGCCTTACACCGTTATATGTGACAGTTATGTCATATTCTATCTCATGCGGAGTACTCATGGCCGTAGTATCCGCTATGACAGTCATAGGCTCATCTATATTCCAAAGAGGTATCTCGAATACGGAATTGCCCGTTGTATTTACGGGCTCATATCTGACTCCGCGAACGATCATATAGTCATAATTCGGACTGCTCCATGTAACGGTAAGTATACCCGCTCCTTCCGATACATTAAGCTCTGTCGGTGATTCTATAGCAGCCTTACCGCTTCCTCCCGTAAGAGTTACATCGGCCTTATATCGGCCATCCTTAAGGCTAAGTGTGACGGGCTTAAGTGCTACCTTAAGCGCTCCTTCGGGAAGGGTGTCTGCTAAGAAGCATATCTGATGGTCATACCACTTCTCCTTCTTCTTACTGAAGCCCGAACATTCAAGCGGCTTATTGAGTGCTTCCACAGGAACAGTATATGTATACGCTCCGTCTGCACCCTCATTATACAGTGAATACTCTGACTCGTCCGCTTCCACCGCCTGTAGTCCTGTGCCCATATATAGCTTAAGATAGCCTGTTCCGCCAAGGGTTATATCCGCACTCATGCCTGAAGAAGTCACATTAAGCTTACATGCAACTATCCTAAACATCGAAGAGCTGCTCTCCACCTCCATGTCATAGCTTCCCTCATTGACATCCTGCGCATATATAGGGATCATATCCTCACTTCCCACGGATGTGGCAGGCGCTTTCTCATCATCGGAAGCTATCATTGAGTTTTGGTCTGTATCGGATGAGGCAGACGCAGCATAGACCTTTGCTTCATCCAATAGCCCCGGTATCAGTCCTTCACAGGGCACTGCACACAGTATCATCACGGCCGTAATTATTCTTAATATTCCTTTATACCTGTAAGACATACTTACTATGCTCCTCTATTACATACCGGCTGTATATCCGCTACGACCGCAGGCTATAGGATATACAGCCTTATATGCGCTCAATTTATTTCAGGCTTTCAATCGCGGCTCCTGTATGAGCCACATAGAGCTGCTGCACGCCCTCAATCTGTCCGAGTCCTTCTATGAGACATTCCACCTCATATCCCTCTGCTCCCAGAACAGACTTCCATGAATCATCATCATCGCCTGCCATATCGTTATTGGCATGGTCTCCGGCGACCACCATAAGAGGCTCAAGGACAACCCTCTCATATGTACCCTTGTTCTTAAGGGCTGCGACCACATCGTCTATGGAAGGTGTAGCCTCTACCGTACCTATATAATAATTCTCGTATCCGTCTGCGGTGATCATCTCCTGAAGCTTACCATATACCGCATTGGAATCTGCCTCTGTTCCGTGTCCCATGAAGGCTATGGCTGTCCTTCCGTCATCATATGATGCAGTCTTCTCTGTTATTGCCCCTATAACTGCCTCGAAATCGGCATCTGAAGTAAGCAGAGGCTCACCCATAACTATCTTATCGAACCTGTCATTGTACTTATCAAGCTCTTCTTTAAGATCGGTATACTCATAACCGTTCATAAGGTGAGTAGGCTGAACCACAAGGATCCTTACACCGTCTGCCACGGCTCTGTCAAGCGCCTCTGTCACATTGTCGATCTTTAGTCCGTCCCTGTCCTTAAGCTTATCGATTATTATCTGGCTTGTGAAAGCCCGTCTTACCTCATAATCCGGATAAGCCTTGGCAATGGCATTCTCTACGGCACCGATCGTCTTATCCCTGCTGTCATTGTAGCTTGTGCCGAAGCTTACGACCAGTATAGCCTGCTTGCCTGCACTCTTACCGCAGCCTGTAAGAGCCGCTCCTGCCATTAGCACTGTTATAAGTGCCATCACCATAAGTCCCGCAATCTTTTTCTTCATAGAACTCCTCCGTTCTGGGCTTGATATCACCCGCTTCTTATATGATATTGCACCGTCGAACACACTGACATATCACAAATCCGTCATGCCACGGAAGAGACTTCATACCCTCACGAATATAATCTGTAGCAAAATAAAACCCCTGACCGCATACGCAGTCAAGGGCTGTACATCAAATATAATCCCATCTGCAGAACATGACATTAGCACTGTTCAAACAGATGCGACACACACTAACGCACAGCCAATTACTCGTGGCTCGAAGTATAACTTCCGTGCAGAATAAGGCAGGTCTCCCGACTTAAGACTTCTATAGCGCCTTCCCAGGTTCCCCCAGTGACATAATGCTATAGCTGTTAATTCTATTACGGTGACGAGTTCGTACAGGACTTTCACCTGTTTCCCTTTTCACCCGGACCGGATCTGTGTATCGATATACCCAGATCTCCGGACACCTTATCCCTTCTGTATTCAACTTATGCTATACTAACATATATCTGACTCTTTATCAAATATATCTTAAGAAATGTTTCTAAAAAAGTCTGTTTCCCGCATTTTCACCGGAAGCAAAAGGTCCCGGAAGCACCTTACTGCCACGATGCCCACCCAGAAAGTCATAGTCGAAGATGATAGGTGTTCCATCCGGATTCTCAAATTTCTGCTGCGGTTCAAAGGCTTTCCCAAGTGTTTCGGTTGAGATCATCCCTGTCTCGAAGTCTTTGAGCGCATCATAAATATTAGTGTTAAGGAAATAGCTTCCATCCTTTTCTACAACATCCACATAAACCTTATCCTTATCGCCAATAAAAGCATTCTTCTCCTTTTTCCAGCCTTTTGCTCCTTCAAAATAAGCATTTCCGCTTATCCATACCGGAAGATGTGCAAAATGCGCATCCTCATGTTTCATCATATTGGGATATTTTTCATCTATGTCGAAATTACTTATCCATTCATCATATGTGGGATAATCATCAAAACACCATGTACCGGTCTTTCTGTTCTCAACATATTCATCATCGGGATCTGAGTCATTTAGCATCACCAGATTCTCGGAAGGCCACTTCTGTATGAATATATTATTGTAGAAACGATCATCCCCGTGAAGGATAGTCATAAATCCCATGACTTCTGTTCTGTGAGGTATGTGGTACGGAGTGTATCTCCATGTCGTCCCTTCACCCACCATGGTAAACGCCCCTGCGCAAAGGTTGTGAACCATAGCCACTCCCTGAGTCGCTATACGTAGCGAAACATCAGATAAAAGAATATTGTTATCAATAAGAGTCGGTCCGTGACTTACTTCAACAAATATATCCTGACAGGTCATTCCCCCCTTAAGCTGTTTTGCAAAATCGGGACGCTCATTATCATGCAGCAGATTCTGTGTTATGCGGGTTCCCTGAGCTTCCCAGTCACACCATATGCCCATGGTACAATGATGGATGTGATTGCGCCTCATAACTACATCTATCGCCGCATGCATCTTGATTCCTGCAATCTCAGCGCCGCCGAGTTCCATCATGTTGTTAATATGGTGAATATGATTATCCTCAATAATACTGAACACACCGCCCATACGTCCTATGATACCGCCCTGCTCACAGTGATGTATGTTATTCCTGCGGATTATATGTCCACCGATATTCTCCTTAAGCCATCCATAGTACTGGCCTCGGCAGACCGAGTCTCTCTCCATCTGTGTGGGACTCTTCAAGTGCCTTGTCGTATAGAAATTGCTGTTCTCCGGATCATAATAACGTCCGACACATATTCCGGCACATTTACTTCCCCATATCTCACAGTCCTCTATTATCCACCCTCTGCTCCAATGCGGGCTGACCATACCATCCTGATATGCTGCGGGTGGAGCCCATGTCGTTGCTGCCTTATTGATATTAAATCCTCTTACCGTAATATATCCTACGCCTTCCTTACTTGGCATAAAACATTCACGTCTTACCGTGATCTCCACATTCTCTTCATTGGGGTCAACACCGCCGAAATTGGCGTAAAAGACGGTCTCATCCCTTTCTTCATCCTGCTCGGAATACCATTTTCTTCTTGACTTTTCCGGAGCCCAGGAGCATTCATAAACCTTAGCTTCAACACACTCATCAATACTTAAAGCTTCATAAAGGGCATCATCATTCAACCATACACATCCTGTATGCTTATTGGGAGTTGCGAAATACCAATCGCCATAAACAAGCGTTGTATATGGATTATAATTTCCGAATATCCCATTTTTTACCCTTTTGACCCAGACATTTTCCTTATATTGCTTCCAGCCCGTAACCTTCTCGGCACCTGTTATGACTGCCCCCAAGGGCTCGGCACTTCTATAGACGATCCTGTTCTCTTCGGTTCCGGAATTAACCGGGTTAACATACTCCCTGTATATTCCGTTGGCTACGACAATCTCATCACCAGGCATGGCAACATCTGCCGCCTCACCGATTCTTCTATAGGGCAATTTTTCGGTTCCGTTGCCGTCATGTTCTGCATTTGCATCTACGTATATAACCATTAGTAACCTCTTCCTTCTTGAATTATTTGATATTCATCCCTTTACCGCACCTGTCATCATTCCCTTTACTAACTTATCCTGAAAAAATATAAACAGGAGGATCATGGGAAGAACCGATAATGTCAAAACAGACAAATTGATCGGAATATTAAGCGAGTGCTCGCCCTTGAACTGTCCGAGTGCAAGTGGAAGCGTCTTTTTCTGTGGAGTAATGAGAAAAGTATTGGCAAAAGCAAACTCATTCCACATTGAAACACCATTATAAATTGCAAGTGTCGATAACCCCGCTTTTGAAAGCGGAAGGATCATCTTAAAGAAATTCATATAACGATTACATCCGTCAATTTCCGCAGCCTCTTCGAGTTCTTTAGGTATAGTCTTCATAAATGCCGTCAGTATAAAAATTGCCATTGGCAACGCAAATGCCACATAAGGTCCTACCAAGGATCCGAGAGAATCATATAAGCCCACTGACGTCGTAAGCTTGAAGATCGGTATCAGTGTTACATGAATCGGGACCGACATCATGGCTACCACCATTGCATATATAAATCCATTAAATCTGAACTTCATTCGCGAAAGTGGATACGCCGCAAACGCTGAGATAATAAGCATCAGAACAAGAGAAACCGCAACAACGATCACGCTTCTGAAGAAATATCCAAAAAAACCGTGTGTTATAACCTCAATATAATTCTGGAAATACCACGGATCGGGAAGATGGAATACCCCCTGTTGCAGCATATCAAACTGTTTACGAAAAGAATTCATTATCATGAAGAAGAATGGGGTAATCGTAATGACCAGCCATACAATTGCAAAAAAGATCGCAATGATCCACGCAATCTTCGATTTTATCTTTGACGCGCGATACTCATCTGTCATATCAGTAATCCTCCTTAACCTTAAACACCCTATTAAAGATCAATGCTATAGCTGTTATAAGTATGAACATACCTGCGGCAACCGTTGATCCATACCCCATGTTAAACTGCTGGAACGAAAGCTTATACATATAAGTAGCCATAAGCTCCGTAGTGCCCGCCGGACCTCCCTGTGTCATATTCCAGATCATATCAAAATACTTAAGGGAGCCGATAAGCGACATGGTGCAGGCAGTCTTGAAGATCGGTCCGAGAAGGGGTATGGCGATGTGGCATATATACTGCCCCCTTGTTGCTCCATCTATGACCGCTGCTTCATAGATTGTCGAATCAATATTGCCGTAACCGGCCAAAAAATAAACCATATAAAAGGGTGTAAACTGCCATGCCATGACACCTATTATGGTATAAAGCGCATTAGGCGAAGTCCCCAGAAGATCAATGGTTGTTCTTTTTCCCCTGATAAGTGTGGCCAACGACGAAATAATCCCCCCGTTTGTTGCAAGCGCATATACAAAAAGGAATGCAATCGCAACTGAACTCATAAGATACGGTAAAAACCATATGATCTTAAATATATTAAATTTCTTACCACCTGCATCAAGGAATGTTGCCAGAAGCATACCAAGAGGAATCTGAAGTAAAATCGAGTAAACCATAATGATCAGATTGTGCTGGAACGACTTCCAGAACATTTCATCATGAATAAGAGTATACCAATTATCAAGACCAATCCGGATCCTGTTCGCTGAAATACCGTTCCACCTATATCCACTTATGACAAATGTATCAATAACGGGATATACAATAAAAACGATTATCAATATCAATGCCGGCAGAAGGAACACCGTCGCGGCCCTTGATGTGCTCCTTGCCTTTGCTTTGGCAAGCCCAATATTACCAACCTTCTCCATATAGTTACTCCTGTACTGTCACAATACTACCTTCTTAAGAAACTGCCCGCAGGAGAATATCTCCTGTGGGCAGACAAATCTATTTCAGCCACACTTTAATCTACTTTTCGTGATGTACTATTCTGCCAGAGCTTTCTGCATGGCTGCATCCTGTTCCTCTCCGATTTCCATAGGAGTCTTCTCAAGACCAAAGAGTTCTGTCATACAATCCTTATGAACCTCCGTAACAGATGCCGGCAGGTACTGATCATACCAGAGCTGAACATTTGATGCCTTAAAGAACTCATCTATTATGTACTTATTATTGGGATCTTCGATATTTTCATTAAATCCTTTAATGGAAGGAACTGTTCCTGTAGCCATCTGTGCTTCATTATAAATATCATCATTAAAGTACTGAGTTGCAAGTACGAAGCAGGCATCAAGCTTTTCCTGATCTACCGAACCATCATCATTGAAGCAGTTAAATGTCATACCCATACCGATTGCTGTACCAATCTCCACATTCTGAGGAACTCCGGCCGCTTTAGCTTCCGAATCCTCTGGGAAACGGAAAACACCGATGTTTTCATTGTACCACTCCTCGTTATCGGCCTTAAGACCGGACGTCTGCCATGAACCATGAAGCATCATAGCAGCAGATCCATCATACAGAAGAGCCTTATCCTGACCATCATCGGCAGTAAGTGAATTAACACCGTTAGGGAAGTATCCCTTTTTAACCCAATCCTGAATCTTTTCACCGGCATAGATAAATGCAGGACTTGTGAAGGAACCGCCATTCTCCTGAGTATAAGCTGCATTAAATTCATCATTGCCCGAATGACGCGCCACAAGATACATATAGTACATAGAACCTGTCCACTTTGAAGCATTAGCAAGTGCAAAAGGAATAATTTCATTTTCCTTAAGCTTTTCGCAAACTGCCTCAAGCTCATCAATAGTTGTCGGAACTTCGATGCCAAGCTCTGCAAATATCGTCTTATTATAGAAAATATCGCATCCTGTAAGTCCGCTGAAAGGAATCGCAAGCATCTTGCCATCATATGTTGATTGAGCAACTGCAGCATCTACATATTCGGGATGGTCATACCTTGCATACATATCGGTGATATCGCACGCATGACCCGACTTGTAGTATTCTGCCATGGGACCACCACCCCAATGAACATAAATATCAGGGCACTGTCCCGAGCTCATTGCGACCACAAGCTGCTGCTTATAGTTATCATTCTGCTGATGAACCTGATTAACGGTAATATTCGGATAGTCCGCCATAAATCTTTGTACCGCTGCTTCCGATATACCTCTATTCGGTTCATCTGTGGAAATATCCCATAGTGTGATCGTCAGTGGTTCCGTTGTCAATTCCGGAATGTTTTTACCATCTGTCTGCTTTTCTGTTGAAGCTTCTGCAGGCTTTGCCTCTGTTGCAGCGGCAGTGCTGTCAGTTCCTCCTGCCGTTGGTTCTGCCGCAACTGAATTGCCGCAGCCCGTCAATATTGACGCAGTTAAAACTGTTGTCAAGAAAAGTGCTAATACCCTCTTTCTCATAAATTTCCCTCCTAATACAAAGTTACTTTACTTTCGGAACATCTTCCGACTACGTATATAACCTTATATCAGATTAATCATTCATGCTAACAAAAAGTTGCCATCTGTCGAACAAAAATTGCTTTGATGACTGTCCCGATCAGGGATGGTTTCGCTTGTTTCCGTGAAATATTATGTGCAAAATACACCATTTTGATGTGTTGTTCTACTAATTATATGCTATAATTCAATAAAAAGCCACCGATAAACGAGAATATGCGATCAATAATACAGCAATTTTTATTGTATATCCCAGGGGTATCTATAATATGAAAAGTCAGCTTGTTCTATCAGCAAATGCTAAGGAATATGTTAACCACAAGAAAAACACCAACTTCCGGATGTTCATTAACCGTCTGCATTCTGATTTTCCTCCACATTGGCACACGGATATTGAGATTATTATGCCCCTAGGTGCTCCCTATAAAATAATATGCTCCAATCAATCCTATGATGTCGAGATAGGTGATATAATCTTAATCTGCCCTGCCGTTTTGCACGAAATATTTTCTCCCGCCCCGGGAGACAGAATGTATATACAGGCTGATTTTTCGGGAATGATAGTCTTAAAAGAGTTGGAGAAAGCATTTCGCCTTATGTCTCCGGCTCTTCATATTAAGAAGAAAAGCTGTCCTCCGGAAATATATGAAAGTCTGCGTAATAATATTGATGCAATAATGAAACTATACTATGGCGACAAGCAGTTCATAGCCATGCAGGAGATTCCAGATGATGACAGTTTTATAACATTTGACGAACTTAAGCCTTATGATGAACTCGAGATTTATTCTATTCTGCTGCAGTTTATTGCACTTTGCAGTAAAAAAATAAACTGTTTTAAAGGAACAGATATGGGGCTTGCTTCATCTTCCTTTAAGAACAGTATTCCTTTAAGTAACGTATGTGCTCATATTTCCGAGCATTTCACCGAAGATCTCACTCTTGAAGATATATCCGAATATGCAGGATTCAGCAAATATTATTTCGAAAGGATATTCAGGGAATATACAGGTGTCACCTACTATCAATACCTGCAGCAGATGCGGATTAACTACGCACAGACACTCCTGTCAAATCCCGAACTTTCAGTTACGGATATTTCCTGTCAGGCAGGTTTTGCAAGCTGTACAGCATTTACCCGCGCTTTCAAGAAAAGTACAGGATATCCTCCATCGCAATTCAGACTACTCCATGAGGAGAATCACCCTCTTAACACAAATCCTGTATTTGCCGGCTTTGATATTAAAAAAACACGAGGAGGCTCTTAAAAGAACATGAGACTGTCAAACGAAAAACTAAAAGAATACTATTTCGGTGCATATCATTATAGTGAAGATACCGATGGATACTTATACGCTTACCAGCATTCGTATGATCAAATGGAGTATTTCAAAAAAACAAACATATTCTGGTACGAAAGAAGCTATGCTTCAAACGCCAAGACACTGGAGCTTATCACAGATGCCGACAATATCTCCTTTGATTACAAAATCATCTGGATGGGTTCTCCCGATACTTTTGAACTTGCAGAAGATGGTCTTATAAAGGATATACGGTATATCAAAAAATTAGATAACGAAGGACGCCTGTCTTTTGACTTGTCGAAAGATCAAAAACACGTTACCGTATATCTTCCCACAGATTCTGCCGTTGTGATAAAAAACTTCGAGACCAATACGGATATAATGCCCATAACCCCGGAGAAAGGCTGTCGTGTACTATGGCTTGGCGACTCCATAACCCAGGGATACGGACCTTTTCGCTCCGGTATGACCTATGTAAGCATTGCCAACAGATTGTTGAACTATGACATTATAAATCAAGGTATAGGATCATTTATCTATGATGCGGATTCATTAATGAAGCTTGACGGATATGATCCGGAAAAGATAATCGTATCTCTCGGAACCAATCAGTTCGAAGATGAGTCCGTAAAGCCTGTAAGCGACTACTACGACAAACTTATCGGGTTGTACGGTACCGACATTCCCATACTTTGCATTACACCGATCTGGAGGGGCGATCTCCCCTCACAATTTGAAAAGTTTACAGATTACTGCCATAGGATAGCCGAAGTTGCTTCATCTTATTCCAATGTAAAGATCATCAATGGTCTGAAACTGGTTCCCCATCTGGAGGAATACTATCTTGATAACCTGCATCCAAACTGCCTCGGTGCACAGACTTATGGTTTTAACCTCGCAAAAACCATTATCGATAATTCACTTTGAGCTATAAGGGGAGCCGGTATATACCGGCTCCCCTTATACATTATCCTCACCAATTCTTATAATCTTTATGCCTTAAGCCTGATCTCCACGACAGATGCCGCAGGAAGAGTAAGACATAATTTATTGCCCGATATCTTCTTACATCCGTTAAAAGCCACCTCCGTTACGTTATCCGGATCATCGAAGGTATTGTACCCGTGAGGATCGCTTCCGCCTACCATGGAAGCTTCAATAACCTCATAGTCCTTATCCTCCGTAAGTACTACATCAAGTGTCTTAGACTCTGTCATCGAGAGGTTATTGACCGTGATCGTGATCACATTATCCTTGCATGATACTGACTCAGTGATCTCCGGCACCTCGCACTTACCCTCACCTATTACGGATACACCTGATAATGAGCTGTCCAAAAGCTCTGCTCCCTGATGATGTCGATACATATGGAACACATGATATGTGGGTGTTCGAAGCATCTTATCTCCGTCCGTAAGCACCACTGATTGCAGTACATTAACCATCTGGGCTATGCAGGCCATCTTAACCCTGTCACAGTGCTTATTGAATATATTAAGTGATATACCTGCTACAAGTGCATCCCTTACAGTATTCTGCTGATAGAGGAATCCGGGATTGGTGCCCGGCTCGACCCTAAACCATGTGCCCCATTCATCTACAGAGAGGCCGATCTTTTTATCGGGATCGTACTTATCCATTATAGCTGTATGTCTGCTCACCAGTTCATCCATGTGATATGCCTGATTAAGGGTCTTGTAATACAGTTCCTCATCGAATTCAGTTGCACTCACCTTAGGCTCCCAGCCTTCGGGCAAGGTGTAGTAGTGCAGTGATATCATATCCATGTGACCATGGAGATGTTCGGGACTGCTTCTAAAGCAGGTCTCCATCACCTTCTCCGTCCAGTTATAATCATCCACATTGGCTCCGCAGGCAACCTTGGTGATAGGCTTATCAGGGTCATACTGGCGCACATATGTCTGATAACGACGGTATTCATTGGCATAATATTCGGGAGTCATATTGCCGCCGCAGCCCCAGTTCTCATTGCCCACACCGAAGTAGTCAACCTTCCAGCTCTTCTCGCTTCCGTTGGCTTTACGGAGGTTGGACATGGGCGACTCTCCTTCGAAGGTCATGTATTCAACCCATTCACTCATCTCCTGAACCGTGCCGCTTCCTAAGTTGCCATTGACATAGGTCTTGCATCCGATCTGACTGCACAGTTCCATGAACTCATGTGTACCGAAGCTGTTATCCTCTGTCACACCACCCCAGTGGGTATTGACCATCTTCTTACGTTTTGACTTCTCACCGATACCATCCTTCCAATGATATTCATCGGCAAAGCATCCTCCGGGCCAGCGAAGCACCGGAACCTTGATCTCCTTAAGGGCATCCACTACATCCTTCCTCATACCCTTCACATTGGGTATATCGGAATCCTCGCCCACATATAGTCCCTCATAGATACATCTTCCCAGATGTTCCGAGAAGTGTCCGTAGATCTCGGGTACGATAGTTCCCTTACTCTTAGTCTCATTGATAACCAGTTTTGCCATTTTTCTTCCTCTCTTCCTTTCGTTATAATGCTGTATAATGATGTTGCTTATCCTTATCCTGTAATACTGCTTTATATTCTATAACATCTTACGCTACTTTGCTACTGTGTTTCACTCTGCGACTCACTCTGTGTATCGCTCATATAATGTATGTGCTATACTTATGTTTGGACAAAAGCTACAGAAGAAATTAATGCCTCTAAGATGAATACTACAGATTACAGCCGCATATGCCCGCGCTGCCTTCTTAGGGAAAGCACTCAGGAGGACAGGGCTATGCTCAAAGAATATCTCAACAAAATAAAAGAGTCCGATCGCGCAGCCTCCGACTGCTACGAATCAAGACTCTCAATATGTTCTGCATGTGATAAGCTTAATGAGGCTACCTGCGAAGCATGTGGCTGTTATGTCGAATTCCGCGCTTATGTGAAGACATCACGCTGTCCCAAGAAGAAATGGTGAGCGTAACAGTTCACCTGATATTGTCAACCGGCATATTCACGTATAATATAACAATCGGAAGGATCACATAAGGCTGTCATCATAATGTGCTCTCTCACCGCCAATGAACTTGGGTCTTACCCTTGCGGCGACCACATGTGCCTCTCCGATCCTGTCATTTTCAAGTCTTACAGGCACAGCTACCTTCTTAAGATGCATCCCGATAAGAGTATCACCTATATCGATACCGGCATCAGCCATAATCTCCTCTACCGCTATGGGATCATCAAATTCCTTATAGGCTGTTGTTGCCCATGAACCGCCTGCCTTAGGCTGCGGCACCACATTGACAGGCTCCGGATAAGGCAATGCTTCTCTCTCAATGATTATGGCACGGTTAAGATGTTCACAGCACTGTGCCGCAAGGAATATCCCTTTACTCTTTAACACTCCGTATATTCCCCTAAAGGCAGCCTCAGCTACCTCTACCTTGGAATCGGAGCCTATACGGCTGCCGCATATCTCCGATGTGGAACAGCCTATTACAAGTATCTGGCCTTTCTTAAGTCCGGCTCTGTCGCATATCTCTTCTGCTGCCGCCCTAGCCTGTGCCTCTATATCCTCGTACATTATCTCATATCTCCTTTTATCGAATTAAGGTTGACTCCCTTGAGAGCCAATGCCAGAAGTGTGGCCGCAAGTATACATATAAGTCCCTGCACCGCATTGGAGAAGACCGACGGAAGTGCTGCTGCATATCCCCTCCCCAGAATGAATGCCTTATATAAGAAGTATCCGACGATCATGATGATCTCTGCCGGTATCCCCGACAGAAGGTAAGGGATCACCCTGCGAACCGCGTTCTTAGCATCTCCGTGCTTAGGGGTAAGCTCCTTATAGATCATATAAGATACCAATGCCATCAGAAACTTAATGACGAAGGTTCCCGGAACGTAATAGGCATAGCCTGCCAGAAGATCTGCAAGCCCCGATCCGATACCTGCCGCCATTGCTCCGTATATCCCGCCTATTAACCAGGAACATATGAGTACTGCGGCATCACCTATATTCACATATCCTACTGCACCTACGGAGGGAACCCTTATTATCATGGTAGCAATGCATGTGATCGCTGCCATAAGTGCACTTTGGATTATTTTATATAACTGCTTCTTATCGGTCATTATCCATCCCTTGCCGTATCATTGATAAATCCATCCGTGACTTCTAATCATTATAGCACCAATTCCGATTATTACAATAGATTGTACTTGACAATCCTTTTCCCGTATGTATAATGGTAAATGGTCGTTTTTTTACAGACACAGGGGATTGGTCAAATGGTATGATAGGGGTCTCCAAAACCTTTGGTGGGAGTTCGATTCTCTCATCCCCTGCTAAAAGAAGCCTGAGATTGTCAGGCTTCTTTTATTGTATCTTATATTCTTATATTATGTATTATACAAATATCCTATCATCTATACGATCTTATCTAATGCCTCTTCTATGGAACCCACTCCTATAAGCTCTATGCCCTTAATATCCATGTTGGATACATTGCTCCTTGGAAGTATCACACGCTTAAAGCCTAACTTCTCAGCCTCTGCCGCTCTTACGGACGCATTGGCTACCGCCCTGACCTCACCGCTTAGTCCAACCTCTCCGAAGACCACGGTGTCATCGGATACCGCCTTATTACGGAAGCTTGATACAACTGCAAGTACCACCGCAAGATCTATGGCAGGCTCCTGTATCTTCATGCCGCCTGCTATATTGACGTAGGCATCATGATCGCCGATCTTCATATCCAGGCGCTTCTCAAGCACTGCCATAAGGAGATTGAGCCTGTTCGTGTCGCTGCCGGCACTCTGTCTTCTGGGGAATCCGAAATTAGTCCTCGATACCAGCGCCTGTATCTCTATGAGTATGGGTCTTGTTCCCTCTATGGCACAGGATACGACCGCACCGCTGCTTCCGACAGGTCGTCCGGAGAGCATGTATTCCGAAGGGTTAGGCACTTCCGTAAGACCCTCGTTTTTCATCTCGAAGACACCCATCTCATTGGTAGAGCCGAAGCGGTTCTTAACACCCCTTAATATCCTGTAGGATGCATGTCTGTCGCCCTCGAAGTACAACACCGTATCCACCATATGCTCAAGTACTCTCGGACCTGCCACAGTTCCTTCCTTGGTCACATGTCCCACTATGAACACCGATACATTCTGTTCCTTGGCCATACGCATAAGTATCGCTGTCGCTTCCCTTACCTGTGAGACGCTTCCTGCTGCCGCCTCCAGATTCTCACTGTACATGGTCTGGATGGAGTCAATGACCGCAACCGAGGCACCGCTTCTCTTAACCTGTTCACAGATATTCTCAAGATTGGTCTCACACAGAAGCTTCAGGTGAGCATTCATGGAGCCGATCCTGTCTGCACGAAGCTTTATCTGCCTTAAGCTCTCCTCACCCGATATATACAGCACCTCAATGCCTTTATCCGAGAGCTGTCTGCATACCTGCAGAAGCAGCGTGGACTTGCCTATACCCGGATCTCCTCCTACAAGCGTTAAAGACCCCGGAACTATACCTCCTCCAAGTACTCTGTCAAGCTCACCTATCCCTGTGGATATGCGCTCTTCATCTTCAGTGGATATATCCGATATTGACACCGGTGTGTGCAGCTCCTCGCCTAAAGCCTTACTACTTCTGTGTCCCGACACCTTCCTGTCGACCTTTTCCTCCACCATCGTATTCCACGCCTTACAGCCGGGGCACTGTCCCATCCACTTCGCGGATTCATAGCCACAGCTCTGGCAGAAAAAGATGCTGGTCATTTTACCCTTTGCCATAATCCCGCCAACAACTCCCTTATCTTCCCCAAATTACTGCTTCACTATCTTTACATCCACCTGATCCGCAGCCGCAAGCTCCACACTTAAGGATACCTTGCCGCCAAGGCCGGTATTCATTATGCCGATGCTCTCGCCGTCAACAAAAACCTCATAATCCGATTCGTCCATGAGTCCGATGGTGATCTGGGCATCGTCATCCCCTTCCACACGGAACTGGACACCATCTGCCTTCTCCGTAAAGTTCAGGACGCTGGTTCCGGGCACGGACTCATAGAGAAATGCACCGTTTTTCTCCAGCTTAGTGATCTCCTGATAGGTCTTCACCTTGAACAAATCCCCACCATGCTTATAATCCTCCAGCTTTGCCTTTGCATTCAGCTTGTAGTTTCCGAAGCTGATCGCTCCCCCTTCTTCACTGCGAATCAGTTCCTTTACTTCTGCCATAGCTTTGTCCTCCGTTTTTTGTTTTTCCTTCGCTTTATTTTTGTTTATGAACTTTGTTTGCGCTTTGTTTCTGCGCTTTGGTCTTTGTATGGGTTTTGTTAATTATTTTGTGCTTGTGTCTTGTTTATTCTTTTCGCTTTTTTGCTTTGGTCTCTTTGCTTTTATCGATCCATAAGCTCCCGGCGAAGCCAAAAGACTAACTCACCCTGCAGTCTTTGACTCCTTGACACGGAAGGTCACCTTGTCATCCTTGAACCCTGCACTCACCGTATCCCCGGGCTTCACCTTCTTGGCCAGGATCTCCTCCGCCAGGGAATCCTCCACCACCGACTGGATCGCGCGCTTCAAGGGTCTTGCTCCCATCTTGTTGTCTGAATACTTCTTTACGAGATGCTCCTTCAGTGCAGGAGTCAGGGACAGATGAATATCCATTTGGTTCTCGCAGCGCTTGGTCAGATTCTTAGCCAGAAGGTTCACGATCTCCTTCATATTATCGTCATTTAACTGATGGAACACAATGATATCGTCAATACGATTGATGAACTCCGGCTTAAAATTCTTCTTGACCTCATCCATCACTGCGGATTTCATCCGGTCATAATCCTTCTTTTCATTCTTCTCGGCTGCAAATCCCAGATTCTTCGGATCCACGATCCTCTGAGCTCCCGCATTGGAGGTCATGATCAGGATCGTATTCTTGAAGCTGACCTTTCTGCCCTTGGAGTCCGTGATATGCCCGTCATCCAATACCTGTAACAAAATATTGAACACATCGGGATGTGCCTTCTCGATCTCATCAAAAAGTACTACGGAATAAGGATTTCTCCTCACCTTCTCCGAGAGCTGTCCCCCCTCGTCAAAGCCCACATAGCCGGGCGGGGAACCGATCATCTTGGAGACCGAATGCCCCTCCATATACTCC
>CAJONG010000021.1 GCA_905235845.1 uncultured Lachnospiraceae bacterium | reverse complement strand
AGATACAAGGGCAGATTCTATAACGAGGCAGAATTCTTCCCGATTTTTGAGAAAGCAGCAGAACTGGATGTGCCGGTATACTTCCATCCGGCTTTGATCCCGATGGAGGTGCAGGAAACCTATTATATGTCCGATGCCTATTCCTGGGTCGTCGGAGCTGAGCTTGCGTCAGCCGGGTACGGATGGCACTCTGAGGTTGGCATCCAGATAGTTCGGCTGATCCTTTCCGGTATCTTTGATAAGCTTCCGAATCTTAAGTTTATCTCCGGTCACTGGGGAGAGACGATTCCCGCATTCCTTGAGCGTATGGACACGATCATGGATAAGGAGATCACAGGACTGAAAAAGAAAGTCTCCGAGTATTACAAGGAGCATATCTACATCACACCGAGCGGAATCATGTCAAAAGATCAGTTGGAATATATGGTTAAAGTGATGGGAGCGGATCATGTGATGTATTCCGTGGATTATCCGTATATGAAGCCTGACAATGCTTACGAATTTCTGGCAGGTAGCAGTCTCTTAGACGATGAAAAAGAATTGATAGCACATGGCAATGCAGAGAGACTTCTGCATATTCTTTAAAATAACAGGAGGAAACTGAGCCTTTATACCGTTTTATGTAATGCTTTGTTACCGTCTTGACATTGACTTCACTAATATATAAGATAGTGCTACCAATTAACAAAGAAATCAACATGATACTTATATGAGAAAATTGATAGGGACTCGGGAATTCTATGGCAGAGTTCTTGCCATAGCTTTTCCGATCATGGTTCAGAACGGTATAAGCAATTTTGTCGGATTGCTTGATAATATAATGATAGGCAGAATAGGAACAGAGCAGATGAGTGGTGTTTCCATAGTCAATCAGCTTATGTTCGTATTCATACTTTGTATGTTCGGAGTTGTGTCCGGTGCGGGGATTTTAGGTGCACAGTATTATGGACAGAAGAACATGAACGGAGTCAGGGATGTGCTTCGTATCAAGCTTATCATGGCAGCCATAACGCTCGTTCTGGCAGTGGTCATATTCCTAACCTGTGATAAGACGCTTATATCCCTGTATCTTCATGAAGGTTCCGATTCGGGAGATCTTGCAGCCACCCTCGGTTACGGCATAAGCTATCTTAAGGTGATGCTCATAGGTCTGCCACCCATGGCAATAGAGATGAGCTATTCGTCTACCTTAAGGGAATCGGGCGAGACGAGAGTACCCATGCAGTCCTCTATTCTGGCGGTATTCATCAACCTTATACTTAACTATATACTGATATTCGGTAAGCTTGGCATTCCGGCACTCGGAGTGGTGGGAGCTGCCATTGCGACCGTGGTATCCAGATATATACAGATGATATATGTCATGATATGGTCTCATACCAATGACTTAAGAGTGCCTTATATCAAGGGATTATACAGGCATTTTTGGATATCGGGAGGTATGCTTGCCAAGGTGATAATCTTAGCGCTTCCCCTGATGCTCAATGAGACCCTGTGGTCAGCGGGAACAGCAGCAGTCAATACCTGCCTCGCATACAGGGGACTTTCCGTGGTTGCAGCTACCAATATCCAGTCCACGATATACAATATCTTCAATATAATGTATATAGCCATGGGCGACGCCATAGCCATCATAGTCGGACAGCAGCTCGGGGCGGGTGAGATAGATGAGGCTAAAGACACTTCAGCTAAGATCATAGTCATGGCAGTGACATTTGCTGCACTTGGCGGACTGTTGATGATAGGGGTGTCGGGTGTATTCCCGTTTGTGTACAATACAACTGATGAGGTTAAGGACATAGCCGGAGCCCTCATACGCATCACGGGATGTTTTATGCCCATACATGCCTTTCTGCATGCGGTGTATTTCACTATAAGAAGCGGTGGCAAGACTGTGGTCACTTTCCTGTTCGACAGCGTATACCTCTGGGTAATAGCGTTCCCCTTTGCATATATTCTGGCGCATTTTACGGGAATTGATATAAAGCCAATGTTCGCTTTGTGCCAGACAATAGACCTTGTTAAGGTGGTAGTCGGGTTTTTCATATACAGATCGGGTATCTGGGCGAGGAACATAACTAACGATATTTCGGATTGATACTTAACTGATAAAATATCCATATGAATCAAAAAGTACTGACAGTGTTGGAATACAATAAGATAATCGGAATGCTCGCTGAGCAGACCACATCGGCTCCGGGCAGGGAAATGTCCATGGCTTTGCAGCCGGTATCTGACTTAGGGCAGATACGAAGGGCTCAAAGAGAGACTAAGGATGCGCTTTCAAGGCTGCTTAAAGGGGATGGTATATCATTCTCCGGCAATAAAGATGTGGGAAGAAGTCTTAAGTCATTAGAGATAGGAGCATCGTTATCTTCAGGGGAACTGCTAAAACTTGCAGAGCTTCTGGATAATGTAAGCAGGGTAAGGGCTTACGGAGCAAGAAAAGATGAAGATGATAAGTCGGATTCACTGACTGAGAGATTCGAGGACCTGAAAGCATATGATAATATCTCTGCGGATATACACAGATGTATAATATCCGAGGAAGAGATAGCGGATGATGCTTCCCCGGGGCTTAAGGCCGTAAGAAGAGAGATAGACCTGTCCGGCGAGAAGATACATAAGCAGCTTAACGGTATAATAAACGGCTCACTTCGCACCTATCTGCAGGATGCGGTTATCACCCAACGTGACGGACGTTATTGCATACCTGTCAAGTCCGAATACAGAAGCCAGATCCCGGGCATGATACATGACCAGTCGGCTACGGGTTCTACGGTATTCATAGAGCCGCAGGCTGTTGTGGAGCTGAATAATAAGATAAGGCAGCTTAGGCTTGACGAGCAGAAGGAGATAGAGAAGATACTTGCAGTCTTAAGTGCGTCTGTGGCGGCAGAGACGGATGGTATCTCAAGGGATCAGAGACTCCTTACGGAGCTTGACTTTATCTTCGCCAAGGGAAGGCTGGCTCTTTCGCAGAATGCCACAGAACCCATATTCAATGACAGGCATGTGATCAATATAAGGGGCGGAAGACACCCCCTGCTTGATAAGGACAAGGTGGTTCCCATTGATATAAGGCTTGGGGATGATTATGACCTTCTTGTGATTACGGGGCCAAATACCGGGGGCAAGACCGTATCCCTTAAGACAGTGGGACTGCTGACACTCATGGGTCAGGCCGGCCTGCATATCCCGGCTAAGGACAGATCAGAGCTTTCTGTTTTTAAAAAGGTATACGCTGATATAGGAGATGAACAGAGTATAGAGCAGAGTCTGTCCACTTTCTCATCACATATGAAGAATATCGTGGCGATACTTAAGGCGGCCGGTGAGGACAGTCTGTGCCTCTTCGATGAACTGGGTGCGGGAACGGACCCTACGGAGGGTGCCGCCCTTGCCATAGCCATCCTTGACCACCTGCATAAGAGAGGGATCAGGACCATTGCTACCACTCACTACAGTGAGCTTAAGGTATATGCCCTTACCACGGACAAGGTGGAGAACGGATGTCAGGAATTCGATGTGGCGACCCTTTCTCCCACATACAGGCTGCTTATCGGAGTACCGGGCAAGAGTAATGCCTTCGCAATATCTAAGCGTCTGGGACTTAAAGATGATATAATAGAGGAAGCCAAGGCTCATATCACGGAGGATAAGGAGAGCTTCGAAGACCTTATATCAGACCTTGAGGACAGCAGGCGCACCATAGAGAGAGAGCGTGAAGAGATAGCGGACTATAAGGCCAGGATCAAGTCACATCAGGATGCGCTTGAACGCAAGAGAGACAAGATAGATATAAGCCGTGAGGAGATATTAAGAAAAGCAAGGGAAGAGGCTGCGGAGATCCTTAAGGAAGCCAAAGATGTGGCGGATGAGACCATCAGACTGTTCCGTGATGCGAAAGAAGAAGCTTCCATTAAGGAACTTGAGAAGGCAAGAGATAAGATAAGGGATAAGCAGAAGGATAATAACTCACATCTTGCCTATAATGCCGATAAGGATCAGAGTAGGCCGGTCAAGGCATCGGAGCTTAAGCTTGGCATGGATGTCAAGATTAGATCCTTAGGGCTTAAGGGTACGGTGAACAGTCTGCCTGACGATAAGGGAGATCTGTTCATCCAGTGCGGTATAATGCGCACTAAGAGCAATATATCCGATCTTACCATCCTTAGGGAGGAATCGGATTCATCAAAGAAAAAGAGTAAGGCCGTGAATAAGAATTCCTCCAATATGGGTAAGCTTAAGGCCGGCAAGTCATTAAGTGTCACATCCGAGATCAATCTTCTTGGGAAGACTGTGGATGAAGCACTGTATGAGCTTGATAAGTATCTGGATGATGCGTACCTGGCACATATACCAAGTGTGAGGATAGTACACGGCAAGGGTACAGGAGCGCTCAGACAGGCGGTTCAGAATAAGCTGCGTAAGACCAAGTATATAGACAGTTACAGACAGGGAGAATTCGGTGAAGGTGACGCAGGTGTCACAATAGCGACTTTTAAGGAGTAAGGAGACTACCATATGGCTACCAAACAGAAAATCATGATAGTGGATGACGACGAGAATATCGCCGAATTAGTAAGTCTCTATCTTACCAAGGAATGCTTTGAGACTGAGATATACGGTGACGGGGAATCTGCGATCGCAGGATTTGACACATTTGCCCCCAATCTTGTCCTGCTTGACCTGATGCTCCCGGGCATAGACGGATATCAGGTGTGCAGGGAGATAAGAGCCAAGAGCGCCACTCCCATAATCATGCTCTCTGCCAAGGGAGAGGTATTTGATAAGGTACTTGGACTTGAACTCGGTGCGGATGATTATATGGAGAAGCCCTTTGATACCAAGGAGCTTGTGGCCAGGGTCAAGGCAGTGCTTCGAAGATATAAGACAGCTCCTGAGGTGAGTGAGGAGTCCACGGTCAAGTGTGTGGAGTATCCGGATCTTACGATCAATCAGACCAACTACTCGGTCGTGTATATGGGGAAAAATGTGGATATGCCGCCTAAGGAGTTAGAGCTTCTCTTTTTCCTAGCTTCATCCCCCAATCATGTATTCACAAGAGAACAGCTCCTTGACCAGATATGGGGGTATGAGTATATAGGTGATACAAGGACGGTGGATGTACATATCAAGCGACTGAGAGAGAAGCTTGGAGATCATGAACACTGGCGTATCGCCACCATATGGGGTATAGGATATAAATTCGAGACGATGGGATAGAGCACAGAGTATGCGTAAGACACTGTATCTTAAATTCATATTCGCATATCTGATATTCGGTGTGTTCAGCTTCATCATGGTCGCTACCTTTGCGTCCAATATGACCATGGAACAGCTTAAGAGGGAGAAAGCGGAGACACTCTATAAGGAGGCAACCCTCATAGCCAATACCTATGCAGCCGACCTGTATACCAATGATATCGGCATGGATACCGTGAAGCGACAGCTTGATGCCATAGACATATATCTTGATTCCGTCATATGGATCATCAATCCGTCGGGGCGAATGGTCATAGATTCATCAAGACCTCTTAATGTAGATGACGAGATCGTCATAGATGGATTCGATCCCACCATCATGAGCGGGTCATACTATACTACAGGTAGTTTCTTCGGAAGCTTCGATGAAGATACCCTGTCGGTTCTGGCACCCATAACCACAGATTATAAGGTCAGGGGCTATGTGGCAATACATACCTCGATGAATTCGCTGTATAAGAGTAAGGAGAGTCTTCTGTCCATCTCATATATCCTGTTAGTGCTGATATTCCTGCTGTCGATGATAATACTTATATTCTTCACGGAATTTGTCTATGTACCCATCAGAAGGATCACGGACGCTACCGTGCAGTACGCCTCCGGCAATATGCACTATGAATTCACCGTGGACTCGGATGATGAGATAGGCTATCTGGCAGCAGCCCTTCAGTATATGGCCAGTGAGATAAGCAAGGCTGAGGATAACCAGAAGAAATTCGTCGCCAATGTATCACATGATTTCAGATCCCCCTTGACATCCATCAAAGGCTACCTTGAGGCGATGATCGACGGCACGATCCCACCCGAAATGCATGAGAAGTATCTGGGGATAGTTCTTAATGAGACTGAGAGGCTTACGAAGCTTACCAATTCGCTGCTTACCCTTAACAATCTCAACGTGCGAGGGGTGGTACTTGAGAAGTCTGTCTTCGACATCAACCGTATCATCAGGGATTCCGCTGCATCCGCCGAGGTTCAGCTCATCGCCAAGAATATCACCCTTGAACTGGTGCTTACGGGTGAGGAACTCATGGTGGAAGCGGATATGGGCAAGATTCAGCAGGTTCTGTACAATCTCCTTGATAATGCCATTAAGTTCTCCCATCATGACGGCAATATCAAGATAGAGACCACGGAGAAGCATCAGAAGGTATTCATCTCGGTCAAGGACAATGGTATAGGCATCCCTAAGGACAGCCTTAAGTTCATATGGGATCGCTTCTATAAGACGGATCTGTCCCGCGGTAAGGACAAAAAGGGCACGGGTCTCGGTCTTTCAATCACCAAGGAGATCATCAATGCCCATGGCGAACACATCAATGTCATATCCACCGAAGGGGTCGGTACGGAATTCATATTTTCCCTTCCCATAGCGGATGATGACGACGATTTTTAATAAAGTATAGAGGATTTTAAGAATTTAGCCCTTGCCCCGATGCGTATGATGTAGTAAGATAGGACAGTCAAGAAGTTGAAGTCTTTAAGCGTACGGAGAGATATTTATGGATTCGAGAGACACTTTGATAAAGCTAAGGGAAGATACAGGCATGAACAGGAGACAGTTCGCGGATTATTTCGGGATTCCCTATAGGACAGTACAGGACTGGGAGCTTGGCAACCGAAGGATGCCCGAGTATCTTCTGCGACTTATGATATACAAGGTAGAGATGGAAAAGTTTACATCAAAAGACAGAAAAAGCGGCAGATAAAGGTGTTGCTATGAGAGGATTGTCAATGAGGATATGCACCGGGGTATGCATATCCTTATCTTTATTATGTATGGGCTGTGGGAACGCAGAGCCGGGACACGCTCATGTGAAGGTACATGAGGAAGAATTGCATCTGGGACTGGATGAACCCTTCGATCTTGCTTTTATTGCCGATACTCATATATCACTTGTTGATAAGAGGGATAAGGAGCTTAAGGATAAGGCAACACTCAGGTATGAGGCTTTTGTTTCGCCTGAGGGTCTTCATGCGGATGAGATGTTCGCAGAGGAGATGGATTATATTAAGGAGACATCGCCGGATCTTCTGATACTCGGAGGGGATATAGTGGATTCTGCCATGTATGCGTCCATAGATTATGTGGAAGAGAAGGTTGTCGCAACAGGCGTGGATCATATCTACGGAATGGGGAATCATGATTTTGAGTACGGTGATGAATACTATACGGACAGGGCATATGAGGAGTATCTGCCAAGGCTTGGTGTGATAAGTGATACCAGGGACGGATATCAGGTAAAGGAATATGACGGATTCATCGTTATGGTGACGGATGATGACAATAATCAGGTGACGGAGGGAGCCCTTGATAAGCTTGGGGAGCTTTGTGAAGGAGACAAGCCTGTGATCCTGTGTACACATGTGCCGATTGAGCCTGATGCAGAATACTCCGGGGAACTGATGGATAAGTCAATAGAAGCATGGGGAGCATATGATGACGGACGCAGCAGGGTACTGCTCGGATATCATTCATGTATACCCAATGAGATAACATCCGGGTTCATAGATTTGGTAAAGGATAAGGACAGTCCGGTGAAGCTTGTTATATCAGGACACATACATTTCTATAACAAGAGCAATCTTACCGGCGAGCTCACACAGATAACGACCGGTGCGGGCTATGAAGGGGATGTAATACATCTGCGTATTGATTGATACGGACATGATAGATATGATGGGTAAAATGTGTAAGACAGGGAGAGAATAATGAGGATAGGATTTGATAACGAGAAATACCTTAAGATGCAGTCGGAGCACATCAGAGAGAGAATAGACGAATTCGAAGGCAAGCTGTATCTGGAATTCGGAGGCAAGCTTTTTGATGATTTCCATGCATCCAGAGTACTTCCGGGATTCGAACCGGACAGTAAGCTTAAGATGCTTCTTCAGTTAAGGGATCAGGCTGAGATAGTCATCGCAGTAAGCGCCGAGGATATCGACGAAGGTAAGGTAAGGGGAGACTACGGCATAACATATGATCTGGATGTGCTCAGGCTTGTGGATGCCTTTCAGGGGATAGGGCTGTATGTGGGGAGCATATGTGTCACCAAGTACGGCGGTCAGTCGGCAGCGGACCAGTTCATAGAGAAATTGACGGAGCTTGGGATACGTTCTTATAAGCACTATAAGATACCGGGATACCCTTCCGATGTGGCAAGGATAGTCAGTGATGACGGATATGGAAGGAATGAATATATAGAGACGGAGAGGCCGCTTGTGGTCGTCACGGCACCGGGACCCGGCTCCGGCAAAATGGCGACCTGTCTGTCGCAGCTTTACCATGAGCATAAGAGGAACATCAGGGCGGGCTATGCCAAGTTCGAGACTTTCCCTATATGGAATCTGCCGCTTAAGCATCCTGTCAATATGGCATATGAGGCAGCCACCGCAGATCTTAACGATGTGAACATGATCGACCCCTTCCATCTTGAGGCATACGGCGAGACGACGGTCAATTATAACAGAGATGTGGAGATATTCCCGGTACTTAATGCCATGTTCACACAGATACTTGGAGAGAGCCCCTATAAGTCACCTACTGACATGGGTGTCAACATGGCCGGTAATTGCATAATAGATGACGATGTGTGCAGACAGGCATCAGAGCAGGAGATAATAAGGCGCTATTACCAGTGCTTGTGTGATCTTAAGAGAGGTAAGGATTGCAAGGACGACTTATATAAGCTTGAGCTTATCATGAAGCAAGCATATCTGTCGCCCGAAGACAGGCCGGTTGTGGGAGCTGCACTTGCAAGAGAGGAGAAGACCGGACATCCGGCAGCATCGATAGAGCTTCCGGACGGAACACTTATAACCGGCAAGACCACAGACCTGCTGGGTGCATCCGCTGCGGTGCTTCTTAATTCGCTTAAGGAGCTTGCCGGGATAGATCATGAGCTTCATCTCGTATCGCCGGATGCGATAGAGCCCATACAGAGGCTTAAGACCGGATATCTCGGAAGCCATAATCCGAGACTGCATACGGACGAGATACTCATAGCGCTGTCCATATCGGCTGCAACGGATAAGAATGCGGAGCTTGCCCTTACGATGCTCCCTAAGCTTCGAGGACTTGAGGCTCATTCATCGGTTCTTCTATCAAGCGTGGATGAGCAGACCTTTAAGAGACTGGGACTCAGGCTTACATGCGAGCCTAAGTATGAGGAGAATAATAAGAAGTACCATAAGCACTGATACATAATGTATTAATGGAGGATACCATGGATAACAATATCAATAACTACGAGGGTGGAGATAATGGTTATTCCGGTGGCGGTTCGGGAGGACAGAGACCGGGAGGCGGTAACAGACCGGGTGGCAATGGCAATTCGCCCAGGAGGCAGAGCCTGTTCTTCCTGTTAATAGCCTGTCTTGTCACATTGCTTTTTATGAGCTATTTCATGAAGGCGGTCAACGGAGCTACCAGTCAGGAGATATCTTACGATCAGTTCGTGAAGATGCTTGACAGTGACATGGTGCAGAGCGTATATATCAATTCCGACAAGATCGAGATCACGCCCAAGACCAAGGAGAGCAATACCGGCAATGATCAGAACGGACTTGGGATATTCGGAGTGAGCACTCCTGTCATCACATATTATACCGGTATCAGTGAGAGCAATGATGCGCTTACTGCCAGACTTTTAGATGCCGGCGTTGAGATCAATAACGAGATACCGGATAATTCCGGGTGGCTATTATCCATCCTGCTTACTTATATCCTTCCCATAGTCCTTTTATGGGGCCTTATGAGCCTTGCCTACAGACATATGTCCAAGAACGGCGGAGGCATAATGGGTGTAGGTAAGTCCAATGCCAAGGTATACGTGCAGAAGGAGACGGGTGTTACTTTCGCAGATGTGGCGGGAGAGGATGAGGCCAAGGAGTCCCTGGTGGAAGTGGTCGACTTCTTACATGATCCGGGCAAATACACC
The DNA here is from genome assembly GCA_905235845.1 of uncultured Lachnospiraceae bacterium. Lineage (GTDB taxonomy): Bacteria > Bacillota > Clostridia > Lachnospirales > Lachnospiraceae > Colinaster. The sequence continues at coordinate 12,082 of CAJONG010000021.1, read as the reverse complement.
CATATCGGAGCTAAGCTTCCTAAGGGTGCGCTTCTGGTGGGACCTCCCGGAACAGGTAAGACTCTTCTTGCCAAGGCTGTTGCAGGAGAAGCACATGTTCCCTTTTTCTCCCTTACGGGTTCTGATTTCATAGAATTATATGTGGGTGTCGGTGCCAGCAGAGTCAGGGATCTTTTTAAGGAAGCGACCAAGACCGCTCCATGTATCATATTCATAGACGAGATAGATGCAATAGGAAGAAGCCGCGACAGCAGATACGGCGGAGGCAATGAGGAGCGTGAGCAGACACTTAACCAGCTTCTGTCAGAGATGGATGGTTTCGACACGACCAAGGGAATACTGGTACTCGGTGCCACCAACAGGCCGGAGATATTGGATAAAGCCCTGCTTCGTCCGGGTCGATTCGACAGAAGGATAGTGGTGGAGAAGCCGGATCTTAAGGGCAGGGTCAATATACTCAAGGTTCATGCCAAGGATGTCAAGATGGATGAGACCGTTGACTTTGAAGAGATCGCATTGGCTACAAGTGGTGCCGTGGGTTCGGACCTGGCCAATATGATCAATGAGGCGGCTATCAATGCCGTTAAGGAAGGCAGAGAGCTTGTAAGCCAGAAGGATATGTTCGTTGCCGTGGAGCAGGTTCTTGTGGGTAAGGAGAAGAAGGACAGGATCATGTCCCAGGAAGAGCGTAAGATAGTCTCATATCACGAGGTGGGACATGCGCTTATATCCGCCTTGCAGAAGAATTCGGAGCCGGTACAGAAGATCACCATTGTACCCAGGACTATGGGAGCCTTGGGATATGTGATGCAGGTACCCGAAGAGGAGAAATACCTGAATACTGAAGCGGAGCTTCGTGCAATGCTTGTGAGTACCTTAGGCGGAAGAGCTGCAGAGGAGATAGTCTTCGATACGGTTACGACCGGAGCGTCCAATGATATTGAGAAAGCCACCGAAATAGCCAAATCCATGGTGACTCAGTACGGTATGAGCAAAAAGTTCGGACTTATAGGGCTCGCAACGGTTGAGAGTAAGTACCTTTCGGGAGAAGCCACCCTGAATTGTGCGGAGTCGACAGCGGCTCAGGTGGATGAGGAAGTGATGAAGATACTTGCGCAGAGCTATGAGGAGGCTAAGAGACTTTTATCCGAGAACAGAGAAGTTCTTGATAAGATAGCTGAGTTCCTGATAGAGAAAGAGACTATCACCGGTAAGGAATTCATGAAGATTTTCAGGGAACTTAAGGGGCTGCCGGAGCCTGACCCGGAAGAGGAGAAGGCGGCACGTATCAACATGAAGTGATTTAATTCGTCTATTTATGGTACAAACAGATATATATGTGGTATCATAGATGATAGTGCAAAGCGTGCGTGAAGGACAGCATATTCGGGGAAAGATAATAATGGCAGGTAGTAATAACAGTCAGAAATATAACGAACTTGGCGACCAGATCAAGAATTCTGTGCAGAATGCTTTAAGCAACGGGGATTTCACGGGATTAAGCGACATCATTGCCAGATCGGTGAATGTGGTCATAGGGGATGTAGGCGACCAGATAAGCCGTGCTGCATATACGGCAGCCAACAGCGCACATACAGGTGTTAAGAATGCGGCAGCAAGCGCCACCGCCAAGAGATATCACGACGAGCAGGAAGCCAGGATACAACGCAATAAGGAATTAAGGGCGCAGGCTGTGAAGCGCGCTTCCAATACCGTCAGATTTAATGACCATGGAGGAATATCTACCATACTTGGCATTATAATCGGAGCTCATTTTGCGTTTTACGGTGTGTTAGGAGCATTGGCTTTTCTTCTTACAGGTTTTGAACTTGGCGGATTCATAGTCTCTTTGGTATTTGCCTTTTTCGGAGGATGGTCGTTATATAAGTGTGTAAGAAAGCGTAAGGTGCTTAAGTTCGCCAGAAGACTTAAAGAGCTTGTAAAGGATAAGATGTATGCTTCCGTCAGCGATATAGAGGCTGCAACAGGACGGAATCATAAGACCGCTGTAAAGGATATTAAAAGGGTATTGTCCGAGAGTTTCTTCCCGGAGGGCTTCCTCGATGAGGAAGAGACGACCTTTATGGCATCCAAGTCTGTATATGACCAGTATCTTGAGAGTAAGAAGCACCGGATAGAGGAAGCGAGGGAGAATCTTGAAAGACAGGGTGTGGACGATGCAGAGTCCGTACTTTCTCCCGAACAGCTTAAAGAGCTTAATGATATGATGAGCGAGGGCAGCAAGGCCATCGTAAGACTTCATGAACTCAATGATGAGATACCGGGTGAGGCAATATCGGCCAAGCTTGATAAGACCGAAGCTCTGCTTCAGGATATATTCGGCAGAGTGAAGGAGCATCCCGAACAGATGAAGAACTGTCATAAGCTTATGGATTATTACCTGCCCACAATGCTTAAGCTTGTGGAAGCGTATGCGGAATACGATAAGGTAGCCGAACCTGGACCTGATATAGTGAAGGCCAAGGATGAGATAGAGAAGACGATTGATACCATCAACGGAGCTTTTTCAGAGCTTCTTAACAAGCTTTTCAGAGATTCCGTATGGGATGTAACGGCTGATGCGAGAGTACTTAAGTCTATTCTTGGGCAGGACGGATTGGCTAAGGAAGAACAAAGGTGAATTTCTTAAGGAGGGAATGAACATGGCAGAAGAGGCAGTATTAACGGCAGAAGAGACACAGGCAGGAGCGGCTGTAGTTACCGAAGCGGCACCGGCACCTGCTCAGACTCAGGCACAGGATCTTGACCTTACGGCAGAGGATCAGGAGAAGATCAAAGCCTATGCTGAGAAGATAGATATAATGGACAGCCAGATGGTTCTCCAGTACGGCGCGGGAGTGCAGAAGCAGATAGCGGATTTTTCCGAAAGCGCATTATCCAGTGTTAAGACCAAGGATCTCGGTGAGATCGGGGATATGCTTTCCGGAGTTGTTACGGAGCTTAAGGGATTTGATGCCGGTGAGCAGGCCAAGGGTCTTAAGGGACTTTTTAAGAAGAGTACGGGTAAGGTAGCTGCGCTTAAGGCCAAGTATGATAAGGCTGAGAATAATATCAACGGTATAGTTAAGGCCATGGAGGGTCATCAGGTAACACTCATGAAGGATGTGGCCATGCTTGATCAGATGTATGATACCAATCAGCAGTACTACAAGGATCTTACCCTCTATATCTTAGCCGGCAAGGATAAGCTTAAGACCGCCAGAGAGGAAGAGCTCCCCAGACTTTTGAAGAAGGCTGAGGAAACAGGACTTCCCGAGGATGCCCAGGCAGCCAAGGATTATTCTTCCATGATCGACCGTTTTGAGAAGAAGATATACGATCTTGAGCTTACGCGTAATATATCTATGCAGATGGCACCCCAGATCAGACTTATACAGTCCAACGATACGGTAATGTCTGAGAAGATCCAGTCTACGATACTTAATACGATCCCTCTTTGGAAGAGCCAGATGGTTATAGCTATCGGACTTGAGCATTCGCAGGATGCGGCCAAGGCTCAGAGAGAGGTTACAGATGCAACCAATGAGCTTCTTAAGAAGAATGCGGAGGCTCTTAAGATGGCTTCCATCGATACAGCCAAGGAGAGCGAGAGAGGTATCGTGGATATTGAGACTCTTACACAGACCAATCAGACTCTTATCGATACTCTTGATGAGGTTATGAAGATCCAGCAGGAGGGTAGAGTAAAGCGTGCCGAAGCGGAGAAGGAGCTTGCCCGTATTGAAGATGAGATGAGGACTAAGGTTTTGGAGGTTAGCAAGGCTTCAAGATAGACTCAATTATATGACAGACAGAAGATTAAGATAGATGGTTTTTTCGGGATTAGCTTTTATATTTCACTTTTTGCCCATATTTTTGATAGTATACTATATTGCGAAGCCTAGGTTTCGCAATATAGTTTTGCTTTTAGGCAGCCTTGTGTTCTACGCACTCGGCAGCCCTGTTTATGTACCTTTATTGATGGTATCCGTTCTTGTCAATTACTTTATCGCAAGCAGGATACAGAAGATATATGCCGCGTCGGATAAGGATCAGGAGGCAGATACAGAGGCTGCTGATAAGATAGAAGATGATCCTGATATAGACATTATAGATTTTGACATTCAGGCTAAGGAAGAGGAGAAGGCAGAGACATTAACACGTATCAAAAGTCCCGCAGCCACGGTATGGCTTGTTGCGGCTTTGATATACGACCTGGGGATATTGTGCATATTCAAATATCTTGATTTCATACTGGAGATGACAGGCGTAGTATTGAAGACCGATATCGGAAGCATCGGACTTGCACTCCCTCTCGGAATAAGCTTTTATACCTTTCAGATGATATCCTTTGTTGTGGATGTATACAGGGCGGATATTCCAAGCAAGGTAAGTCTGTTGCATTTTGCCACTTATTCCACAATGTTCCCACAGATAACATCAGGACCTATTACAAGGTACGGTGAAGTCAGCCCAAGGCTTGAAAGCCTTAAGGGTGTGAGCCCCAGACTTTTGGAGAAGGGTGTCACGGCATTTATCTTAGGCTTAGGATATAAGGTGCTTCTGGCTGACAAGATATCCGCACTGTGGAATGATATCTGGCGCGTAGGCGCATATGGAGTGGATGTTGCAAGCGCATGGCTCGGAGCGTGGGCTTATTCCTTTGAGATATACTTTGATTTCTTCGGGTATTCGCTTATGGCAATGGGCGTAGGTTGGATGCTGGGATTCGATATACCTGTCAATTTCACGGAGCCGTATTCGGTCAGGACCATGACATCCTTCTGGCGTAATTGGCATGTCACTCTCGGAAGATGGTTCAAGGACTATCTGTATATCCCTCTTGGGGGTAACAGGTGTGGCAAGGCAAGGATGCTTTTTAATATGCTTGTTGTATGGCTTCTCACAGGCATGTGGCATGGAGCGGGATATAATTTCATAATATGGGGTCTATTCCTTTTTGTGATCCTTATGATCGAGAAGCTTACATACGGAAGATGGATGGAGAAGACAAGGGTAATAGGCCATCTGTATATGTTCATACTGATCCCGGTATCATGGACAATATTCAATATTACGGATGTGACACAACTGTCAGAATATCTCCTCAGAATGATAGGAGTACCGTTGGAAGGAATGGTAGTATACGGATTCAGTATGCTCTGGGAGCTGGTACAGACATACTGGTGGCTGTTGCTTATATGTATACTGTTCTGTACGCCATACCCCATGAAGTTTTTTAAGAAATATTACAAGAATTTCTTAGTCAAGCTCATGCTTTTGGCAGTGTTCTGGTACAGTGTGTATCAGGCAGCTCTAAGCGGCGGTAATCCGTTTATTTATTTCCAATTCTAAGATAAACAGTCCGGGGCAGATGTTATACCAAGCCGGCATGCGGCAGAGGAGACAAAAGACTTAAAGCCGGGGAACGTTATTAAGCCCTGTAAGAGTAGCATAGATTATGGATAGTATTGATAAGAAGGTTAAGAAGAAAAAAAAGAAAAAGATCGCAAAATGCCCTCTTTTCATAATGATATGTCTGACAGTAACGGGAATGATGGTATTCGGTGTCATCATGTCCGCCATGGGAGAGTATGAGTGGAAGCTTACCTGGGAGCATCCCGTATTTGCAGCGGTACTTTTAGATGAGCGGCCGGTGGAAGAGACCAATCCCGAGCCTGTACAAAAGGTCGAAGTGCCACAGGCGGGGACGGATGCCGTAAAGGAAGCAACGGATATCATGGCTGAAGAACCTGTTACTGAGAGTACGGAGGAAGAGAGTTTAGAGGAGGAAGAAGAGATCATCATTTCTGATGAGGAATATATGGAGATGTACGGTGAGATCCCTTATTATATCGAGGGTGGGGGCAATGTCAAGTACATCACGTGGGATACGGGAGAGCCCAGATCCAGATATTATTACAATTCAGGTGTAAGACCGATCACAAGTGAATTCCGATATACACACATAGGTAATCCGGATTATTATGAGAACTGCCTTTTTATAGGTGATTCGAGGATCGGAGGTCTGGGTACTTATTCGGGGTGGAATAAGGCTTTTTTCGCATATAAGAACGGTACCAGTGTATATAACATAATGGAGGCCAACTTAAGTGTGATCAATGGTATGAATGCCACGCTTCCGGAGCTTCTTGAGATCGGACCCTACAAGCTGATATTTCTAATGCTGGGTATCAATGAGATCGGTATGGATACGAATGACTACGGTCAGAGATTCGGAGAGATACTTGCGACCATCAGAGAGTATCAGCCGGATACACCTATAGTCATCATTGGTAATACCTTTGTTACCAAGGAGAGAGATAACTCGGATAATGTGACCAATAATGCCAATATCAATGACAAAAATGTTGCCATAGCATGCTATGCCAATGGAGAGGATATATTCTACTTCGATGTCAATCCCGCGCTTGTGGATGAAGAGGGGTATCTGCAAAGCGACATAACCAGAGACGGCGTACATATCACGGCTCAGCACTATCATCTGTGGGTAGACTGGATGAATGAACACGGCTTCTATGAGGGATATGAGACCGATCCTTATGCCGAAGAGGAGGGCTTAGAAGGAACAGAAGAGGGGGAAGAGACAGAAGACATTGATGCTGAAGCATCGAACGGGACTGATGATGATCCGGAAGGCGGACAGTGATACGCATGATGCAGAGGTAGAATCAGAGAGTAATATAAGTGTCGGAGAGCTGACGGTATAACCTGTTAAGGGATGAATTGTGTAATGGCGGATAATAAAAGCTTTGATAAACTCAGAGAAGAATACAGTGAGTTCATATATAAGGGCTATTCCATAGATGAACATGACGGAGCATATCATGTGGTATATGAATTCGAGATACCGGGTCTTAGTTCCTTTAATGCAAAATGGGCTTTTCCGAAAGCGGCCTTGGGTACGGACTCTGAAAGCGCCATGGACGGAGCGGCAGAAAGTGCATTAGACAGAGAGACAGATATCAAGAACGACAGGATATTCAATGAGCTTCTCTTTAACCTTGGCATGGTGGAGTGTATCAGCTATTATAAGATAGCGTGTCCGAAGGTATTCAGAGTAAAATGCCATACTCTAAGCGATAAGCAGCGTGTATGGTGGACAAAACTTATATATAACGGTCTTGGGGAATTCATGTACCGTAACGGGATAGAGGTATCGGAAGAGGAACTGGTTAACATAATATCGGACGGTCAGGAGAGCCTTCCGCAAAGCAACTCCGGTCACAGGCTGCATGATGACAGGAACTATAAGGGATTCTTAGTACCCGTGGGTGGTGGTAAGGATTCCGTAGTAAGCCTTGAGCTTCTTAAGGATAAGGATATAGTGACCTATTCCGTGAACGGCAATGATACGACGAAAGCCGTGATAGATGTCTGTACACATAAAAACGGAGATTACACGGCTAAGCGCATACTTGATAAGAGGATGCTTGAGCTTAATGCGAAGGGGTATCTTAACGGTCATACGCCTTTCTCAGCTATAGTCGCATTCTCATCCGTAATATCGGCATATATCCTTGGAAGAAAGTATGTCGTTCTGTCCAATGAGAACAGTGCCAATGAAAGTACTGTTAAGGATTCCTTTGTCAATCATCAGTATTCCAAAAGCTATGAATTTGAAAAAGATTTTAATGAATATATAGAGGATATCACGGATTCGGATATTCATTATTTCAGCCTGTTAAGACCCCTTACGGAGATGCAGATAGCCGCTCTTTTTGCAGGCTATAAGGATTATCATAAGGTATTCAGAAGCTGTAATGCAGGAAGTAAAAAGGGTATATGGTGTTGCGACTGTCCAAAGTGTCTCTTCGTATATATCATCCTTTCTCCCTTCTTAACAGAAGATGAGCTTATGGGCATATTCGGAGAGAAGCTGCTTGATAAGGAAAGCCTTGATAGGGATTTCAGAGAGTTGGTCGGTATAGATGAGAATAAGCCTTTCGAGTGTGTGGGAACAAGGCGTGAGGCTATGGCCGCAATGAGATATTACAGAGCACATGGTGGAAAAAGTCTTCTGACAGACAGGTATGGAGAGTACCTTGATAATACCGGTACAGACAGTGCGGATGATATTAAAGCCATGCTGATGGAATGGAATGATGAACATGAACTGCCTGCAACCTTAGCTAAGCTGGTGCGTTTGGCGATAATGTCACAGACTATGTAGGACCGGATGCAGCTTGCGGTCAATCAGTCCTAAGAGAAAAGCGAGGAATATAGGACCGGATAGAGAATGTGATAGCTTAGTCCTAAGGGAAAAACGAGAAGCCTAGGACTGGACGGTGAAAAAAGTGATTTAGTCCTAAGAGAAAAGCGAGGAATATAGGACCAAATGGAAAAAATGGTCGCTTAGTCCTAATGGAAAAGCGAGGAATGTAGGACTAAATAGAGAATGTGATAGCTTAGTCCTAAGGGAAAAGCAAGAAATGTAGGACCAAATGGAAAAAGTGGATGATCTGTCCTAATGGAAAAGCGAGGGATGTAGGACCAGATGGAAAAAGTGGTCGCTTAGTCCTAAAGAAAAAACGAGAAACCTAGGACTGATTGATGAAAAAAGTGATTTAGTCCTACATACTATAGAATATATCCGGGAAATCAGGGTAAAACGGAAAAAGTGAAAGACATATTAAGAGATATAGAAAATAAGAGAATATTGATATGGGGCTATGGACGAGAGGGAAAGTCCACGGAGGCTTTTCTAAAAGACTGCGCAAAGCCGCTTAGTATCGATATATACGAGGGTGACAGAGAAGGGATAGATGAGGATAAGTATGATCTGATAGTCAAAAGCCCCGGTATCAGAATGGATGAGGATGATCCGAAGTACACCTCCCAGACACAGATATTCCTTGAGGCGTACAGGGATAGGATCATAGGCATCACCGGCACCAAGGGCAAGAGTACCACCAGCATGCTCCTATATACGGTATTATCCAAGTGTACGGACAGGCCGGTGCTTCTGCTTGGCAATATAGGTAAGCCCTGTCTTGACAGCTACAGGGAGGTGACAAAGGATACCATAGTCGTATATGAGATGAGCTGTCATCAATTGGCACATTTAACAGTCTCCCCACATATAGCAGTATTCCTTAACATCTATGAGGAACATCTGGACTACTATGATACACTTAAGCGCTACTTTGAGGCTAAGGCACATATTGCTTCGAATCAGAAGCAGTCTGATATATTCTATGTCGGAAGCAATGTGCCGCACATAGACACCGAGGCCAAAGTACGTGTGATAGATGACGGAGTAGATTACGGATATGAGCTTCTGATCCCCGGGGTGCACAACAGATTCAATGCAGAGTTCGTATACAGGATAGCAACGGAAGTGTATGGGTGTGATCCTAATGCTGTACGGAAGTCACTTGCCGAAGCTAAGGGATTACCTCACAGGCTTGAATATGTCTGCCGTAAGGGAGAGGTAACGTATTATGATGATTCCATTTCCACCATTCCAGAGGCGGCCATAGGTGCTCTTAAGAGCATTCCCGACGCATGTACCATACTCCTTGGAGGGATGGACAGAGGGATAGATTACAGTAAGCTTACGGATTACATACCAGCTCATCCGGAATATAACTATATATGTATGTATGCGTCCGGCAGGAGAATATATGATACCGGTGTCATATCAACTCTTCCGAATACATACTATGAGGAAGATCTTAAAGCGGCAGTAAAAAAAGCTGAAGAGATAACGGATAAGGGAGCGATAATACTCTCTCCGGCATCTGCTTCATATGATCATTTTAAGAATTTTGAAGAGCGGGGAGATTGTTTCAAAGGCTTAATTATGATAGGATAATAACAGTTCATATGAAAGTCTGTGCAGGAGCGTCACAGACTATATACGGCATCGTCGGATAAGAGGTTCGGTGCGCATTTTTTAACGCTTCGGAATGGAGATATGAATGAAGAAGATAATCATCACAGGCTGTAACGGACAGTTGGGAAGAGAGCTTAACAGGTTCTATGCGGATAAAAGAGGATTGGAATTCATCAATACAGATGTGGATGAACTGGATATCACCGATATAGAAGCGGTCATAGAGCTTGCAAGAGGTGAGAGACCGTACGCCATCATCAATTGTGCCGCATATACTGCCGTAGATGCCTGTGAGACCAATAAGGATATTGCATTTAAGGTCAATACATTGGGTGCGAGGAATCTTGCCATAGCCGCACAGAGTGTGGATGCGAGGCTTGTACATATCTCAACCGATTATATATTTGACGGCACCAAGTCTACGCCTTATATGGAGTATGATGAGCCCAATCCCAAGACTGTATATGGCATCACCAAGAACAGGGCTGAGGATTTTGTCAGACAGTTCTGTCATAAGTATTTTATCCTCCGTACCGCATGGTTATACGGCGAGGGTAAGAATTTCGTTAAAACAATGCTTAAGCTCTCAGAGGATCACAAGGAAGTGAAGGTGGTGAGTGACCAGTTCGGTACACCCACTTCGGCTGCGGAATTAGTCAAGGCAATTGACAGCATCATATTTACCCACAACTACGGCACCTATCATGCCACATGTGAGGGAAGGTGCTCATGGGCAGACTTCGCCGAAGAGATATTCAGGCTTGCCGGCAAGGATACCAGGGTCATCAGAGTAAGTACTGATGAATATGGCGCTGCGGCACCGAGGCCCTTAAGTTCCGTGCTTGAGAACTATATGCTTCGGATGGTAGGCGGATATGAGTTTAAAGACTGGCATGATGCATTGGCGGATTATATGAAGACTCTTAAAGCGTAGGCTTGTGAATCCGGGATCATATATTCATGGCTAATTTCTTGTTACGGGATCGGATAATGGATACGGCGGATAATACTATCAGGAACCATAAGTACATATATACGCTGATACTTACAGTCATAATAATGCTGCAATTTATTGCAGCATTTTATTTCTGTACGAAAAAGATCGGTTTTCATTATGATGAATATTATTCATACTATTCCTCCAATGTATCTTACGGACTGACTCCTACGGATAATGAATGGATGGATACATCGGAGATATCGGATGAATTCATGGTGTTAAAGGGACAGGGTTTTAATTATGGTATAGTCAAGCGCATGCAGACCTATGATGTGCATCCGCCATTTTATTATTATATCCTGCATACCATATGCTCCCTGACACCCGGAGTTTTCTCCAAGTGGCAGGGACTTGCTGTTAATCTTGTATTCTGGCTGCTTGGCTTCCCGGTGCTTATCGGGATCTGCAATGAGATATTATGTAAACATAAAAATAAGTCGGGCATGCGTATCTTAGGCGAAGAAGATGAAGCAAAGCATCAGAAGTTATGTCAACTGATAACCATATTCACCATCTTCCTCTATGGGTTCTCTCCCGCCATATTAAGCGGTGTAATGTTCATAAGGATGTATGTACTTCTGACATTCTTATGTCTGTTGACCGTATATCTTAATCTGAAGATCATAGGATATACTGAGGCGATAAGATCGGGCAGAGCAGAGCTTTCCCATATGGAAGCCGGATCGGATGAGTATAAGATAACACGGAGCAAGACAATACTCTGTGGCATCGGATCGTTCGCCCTGACTTTTATTGGAACACAGACTCATTATTATTACATAGTGTTCCTCTTTTTTACCGCAGCATATATGACATTATATATGCTCATATCGCGTGACGGTACAAAGACCGGGAAGAAGGAAGAAAATACAGAGGATGATAAGCCCGGATACCGGCCTGATATACGGAATGCCTTGGGATATGCCGCAACTGTCATCATAGGGTTTACAGCGTCGGTCATATATTATCCTTCGATACTTCGCCATATATTCAGAGGCTACCGTGGCAGGGAGGCGACGGCTGCCTTCTTCGATATCGGCAACCTCAGAGAGAGAGCGGGACTCTTCGTGGGGCTTCTGAATGAGTACCTTATATATGATCTTTTTTATATGTTGGTACTGGTGATACTTCTTCTATATCTGTATCAGGGATATCGAAGACGCAGGGGCACAGTGAAAAAGGAGTCATTCTTCGATATTCGTACAGGCTATATAGCTTTTGTT
>CAJONG010000020.1 GCA_905235845.1 uncultured Lachnospiraceae bacterium | reverse complement strand
ATTAAAAGTATCATTTATTAATAGATCTTTTTCTAGAGCAAGACATGAACAATGATGAGCCAATGGAGGAGGAGATCTTCCTATAGATTGGATATTTTCGCGGACTCCTTCATTACATCGCCCATCTGACCGGTGAGTTTGATCTCGCCCTTACCCGGCATCATATTAACCTCTATCTGGAGAGTGTCTCCTCCTACGGCCGTCCATGCAAGTCCTCTTACTATGCCGACTTCATCCTTCTTATTAGCCATAATCGCACTGTATCTGTGCTTCCCGAGATAATCCGTCAGGTTTTTGCTGTTCACAGTAATCCTGTCAACCAATTTTAAGCTTCTTCCCTTACGGGTCTTATCGGCAGTTTCACCGGTAATTAAATCATCATTTGATTTTTCATTTTGTTGCAGTTCCTCAAGATGCTGCTTGGCGCACTTGCGGCATATCTCCCCAAGCTTTCTCTCAAGCTCACGTACTCCGGCTTCTCTAGTATAATAACGTATGATATCTTTGATCGCACCGTCAGATATTACCAGCTGTCTGCGTGTCATCCCGTTGGCCTCATACTGTTTGGCTAACAGATGCTCCTTGGCTATATGGAACTTCTCATTCTGGGTATATCCTGATACCTGTATAAGCTCCATCCTGTCAAGCAGCGGTCTTGGGATAGTACTTGTATCGTTGGCCGTGGCTATGAACAACACCTCTGATAAGTCTATCGGCAGCTCCACGTAATGATCCCTGAACTGCTTATTCTGGTCGGGATCCAATACCTCTAAGAGAGCTGAGAACGTATCACCCTTATAGTCATTGCTGACCTTATCTATCTCATCCAACAGCATAAGAGGATTCTTAACCTTCGCCTGTCTCATGCCTGCCGCTATACGACCCGGCATGGCGCCCACATAGGTACGCCTGTGTCCTCTGATCTCAGCCTCGTCCCTTACACCTCCGAGGCTGACCCTTATATATTCCTTATCAAGAGCTCTGGCGATGCTCTTGGCCACTGATGTCTTACCTGTGCCCGGAGGTCCCACAAGGCACATTATCGGGCTCTTGCCCTTCTTGGTCATGGCTCTGACGGACAGGAATTCCAGTACTCTCTCCTTGACCTTATCAAGTCCGTAATGATCCTTATCAAGTATCTCCCCTGCATGCTTAATATCTGTATTGTCTGCCGACATATGATCCCATGGAAGCTCAAGCAGAGTCTCTATATAAGATCTCTGCACATATCCCTCCTGGCTTGAATCCGAGATATTGTCAAAGCGGCGTATCTCCTTGCGTATCTTATCCTTGATCTCGTCATCCGCTTCCAGTTCATCCGTCCGCTTATAGAAAAGCTCGCTGTCTGTGAATTCCTCGCCCTTGGACAGCTCCTTACGGATATAGGCCATCTGTTCACGCAGGATATATTCCCGCTGATTCTTATTGACCTTACTCTGTATCTCCTGACTTAACTTATAATGTATGCTCGCAATATTGGTCTCCTCCGCAAGTATCGCAGAGAGCGTCTCATATCTGTCCGCAGTGGAAATGGATTCCAGAATGGCCTGCTTCTTCTCGAAGGACACGGGGATATTCATGGATATCCTGTTCACTATCTCACCCAGACTCATGGAAGGATCGATCTGTGAATTAAGAGTCTGACTGATCTTGGGATGATATTCCAGATATCCTCCGAGCATCTCCACCATGGTACGAAAAGCCGCTTCCTCATAGTCGGGATCATCGCTTATATGTCCGTCATCCTCTTCAATGGGAGTCACATCTCCCAGAACATAGGTCCCCTGTGACGATGCATCCTCCATACTGTTAAGTCTGGCTCTTCCAAGACCCTCCGCCAATACTCTTATGGTATTATTGGGAAGCTTCGTGATCTGCCTGACCTGTATGATGGTTCCTATCTCAAAAAGTCCTTCCTGTCCCGGAGCTTCCTCGGTCATGACACGCTGCGTGACCGTAAAAAGCTTACCCCCGCTTTTCATGGCCACTCTTACAGCCACTATGGAAGGCTTCCTGTTAAGATCAAAGTGTATGACCATTCCCGGAAATATCGTTAAACCCTTAAGTGCCACTACAGGTATGTTCACTGTATCCTCCAATCAATTTATCATCACAACAATAATCTGTTCCATCAGTCATTCACTTAAGCAGATGGCCTGCCTGTATTCTCTGAACGCTAAGAAGTACTAAACTCATAAGTACTTCGAATAGCAAGGTACATTTCTGCGGAACTCGTTCCCTGCGGGAACTCAGACAGGTCCTCGAAATGTACCATTCGAAGTACTTCTTCGTTAAGTGCTTCTTGCTGATTGTTCATAGAATATAGGCAGGCCATCTGCTCAGGGCGACCGCGTGATCAGTCTCTGTATACTGTGGGCTGCAGCCCTTCGGTTACCGCATCCTTGGTTATGACACATCTGGTAATGGACTCATCCGAGGGTATCTCGTACATGACATTCATCATGATCTTCTCCATGATGGTACGAAGTCCTCTGGCTCCGGTCTTCTGCTCGAAGGCTTCATCCGCGATGGCCTCAATTGCATCATCTTCAAAGCTTAACTGTACTCCGTCGAAGCCGAACAGCTTCTTATATTGCTTGATAAGCGCATTCTTAGGCTCCTTAAGGATCTTAACAAGGGAATCCCTGTCAAGTCCCTCAAGCGATACCCTTATGGGCACTCGTCCGACGAATTCAGGTATCAGACCGAATTTAATGAGATCCGGCGTTGACACATGACTCAGGACTTCGCCTATGTCGTGTCCCGACTTTTTACCAAGTTCTGCATTGAATCCGATGGACTTACGATTAAGCCTCTCCTCTATGATCTTATCCAGTCCATCGAATGCCCCGCCGCATATGAACAGGATATTCGAGGTGTCTATCTGTATAAGCTCCTGATGGGGATGCTTACGTCCTCCCTGAGGCGGAACGCTTGCCATCGTTCCCTCAACTATCTTAAGAAGCGCCTGCTGTACTCCCTCACCGGATACATCTCTGGTAATGGACACGTTCTCGCTCTTCTTGGTGATCTTGTCTATCTCATCGATATATATGATACCGTACTGTGCTCTCTCCACATCATAATCCGCTGCCTGTATGAGCTTAAGCAGGATGTTCTCCACATCCTCGCCCACATAGCCGGCTTCTGTCAGTGTAGTTGCGTCAGCTATGGCAAAAGGGACATTGATGATCCTTGCAAGAGTCTGGGCAAGGTAGGTCTTGCCGCTTCCCGTAGGACCCATCATGATGATATTACTCTTCTGAAGCTCTACATCATCCTCATCATCATTCTCGCTCATAACTCTTTTATAGTGGTTATACACCGCTACGGCGAGAACCTTCTTGGCTTCCTCCTGTCCTATCACATACTCGTCTAAGAATCTCTTGATCTCAACAGGCTTAAGAAGGTTGATATCCTTGGAAGTAACGCCGTCCTCTTCGTCTCTGTCGCCGAACTCCTCCTCCAATATATCGCTGCATATACCTACGCATTCATCACAGATGAATATATTATTCGGCCCGGCTATGAGCTTAAGTACCTCTCCCTGTGGCTTACCGCAGAATGAACAGCATACTTCGGAATTACCCGTATTATTTCTCATCCTTCTTAACCTCAGCTCTGCTTGATACCACCGAATCTATAAGTCCATACTCCAAAGCTTCCTCTGCGCTCTTCCAATTGTCTCTCTCGGTATCCGCTGCCACCTTCTCATAATCCTGGCCGGTATTGGCAGCAAGTATCCTGTTGAGCTTCTCTTTGGTCTTAAGTATATGCTCGGCAGTGATCTGGATCTCTGTAGCCTGACCCTGTGCGCCTCCGCTTGGCTGATGTATCATGATCTCGGCATTAGGCAGAGCGTATCTCTTGCCCTTGGCTCCGCCTGCCAGAAGGAAAGCTCCCATGCTGGCCGCCATACCGATACATATGGTAGATACATCGCACTTGATATACTGCATTGTGTCATATATAGCCATTCCGGCCGTCACCGAACCGCCGGGGCTGTTGATATACAGATTGATATCCTTCTCCGGATCCTCAGCTTCAAGGAAAAGAAGCTGTGCAACTATGGTTGCGGCGTTATCCTCTCTTACATCCTCTCCGAGGAATACTATCCTGTCCTGTAATAATCTTGAATAGATATCGTACGAACGTTCACCGCGACTGGTCTGTTCTACGACATAAGGGATCAAACTCATCTTTTACTTACCTTCCTTCGCATTGTCTGTTACAAAATCAACTGCCTTGGATACCGCAAGATCTTCATATATCTGCTTCTTACCGGCATCTCCCAGCATCTCTATGACCTTATCCTTCTCCATCTTGTAGCTCTCTGCAAGCTTCTCCACTTCCTTATCGAAGTCCTCATCCGTAGCTTCAAGCTTCTCGGCCTTGGCTATTGCTTCAAGCACAAGTCTTGACTGTATGCGATCCATGGCCTGAGGCTCTACCTGCTCCATAAGACCATCGGCCGTTGTGCCTGTGAACTGCATATACTGATCGAAGCTTAAGCCCTGTGACTGTATTCTCTGCGCGAACTCCTCCACCATCTGACGCTTCTGAGTCTCGACCATTGCCTTGGGGATATCCATCTTGGAATCCTCTATGATCGCCTTGATGACTGCATCCTCCTTGGCACTCTTGGCATCCGCCTGCTTCTTATCTTCAAGATTCTTACGTACATCCGCCTTATACTCATCAAGCGTATCGAACTCCGATACCTCTGATGCGAACTCATCGTCAAGATCTGGAAGTTGCTTCTCCTTGATCTCTCTTACGATGCACTTGAATACCGCATCCTTGCCTTTAAGCTCCTCTGCCTGATAATTCTCGGGGAATGTCACCTTAACCTCGCACTCTGTACCGATCTCCTTGCCTATGAGCTGATCCTCGAAGCCGGGTATGAACTGGCCTGAGCCTATGGTCAGGGGATAATTCTCACCCTTACCGCCGTTGAATGCCTCACCGTCCACGAAGCCCTCGAAGTCAAGGATTATATCGTCCTTATCCCGAACCGCCCTGTCAGTAACGGCAACGCTTCTGGCATTACGCTCTCTCTCTTCCTCTATGGCCTTGTCAACATCCTCATCCGTAACGGTGGTGTCGACCTTATCTACCTTAACGCCCTTATACTTGCCGAGGGATACCTCAGGCTTAAGAGCAACCTCTGCCGAGAAAATGAAGGGCTTGCCTGCTTCAAGCTGTACCACATCTACCTTGGGTGTGGATACTATATCCTCACCGCATTCATCATATGCCTTCTCATAGGCGTCCGGTATGATCTCATTGGCAGCATCCTCGAAGAATATCTCCTTACCGTACATCTTCTCGATCATCGCTCTGGGAGCCTTGCCCTTACGGAATCCCGGTATTGCGATCTTAGCTCTCTGTCTAAGATAAGCCTGCTGCACTGCTGCCTCGAAATCAGCCTCAGCTACCTCTATTATAAGCTTCGCCATATTTCCTTCTAATTTCTCTACTTTTACGCTCATTGATCTACTCCTTAATCATGATATTCACTCTGCGATACAATCAGACCACAGTCAAGTTGTTATTATAGCACAAAAAAAGTACGCTCACAATGGATTGTGAGCGCATTTTGCGTTTTTTTACGATTTTTATGGTTTATTTATCTTAAGTACATACGTCCGTAGACCCTCGCCCATTCACGCATCTTACTCTCAAGCTCCGGAGTAAGGGCATCGGCCTTCATACGCCATTTCCAGTTAGTACCCAGAGTTGAAGGGACATTCATTCTTGCCTCTCCGCCTAAGGCCAGGATATCCTGCATGGGTATGACAGCAGTATCGGCTACGGATGCATAAACTGCCCTTATGATACCTTCACAGATATCATCCGTCGTCGCACGCTTAAGGCCAAGATAGTCCTTAACGAATCTCTTCTCCTTGCGCTTAAGGTTCTGATACCAGTGTACCAGCGTATCATTGTCGTGCGTCCCCGTATATACCACACAATTATGCTCATAGTTATGCGGCATATGTTCGCTGTCACCATCCGGGTCAAAAGCGAACTGAATGATCTTCATATTAGGGTACTTAGTCTTTTTCACAAGCTTACGCACCGTATCTGTCATGAATCCCAGATCTTCGGCTATGATCTGCTTATTGCCCAATCTCTCCTTAAGCACCGCAAAAAGCTCATAATTCGGTCCCGGAAGCCATTCGCCTATAACGGCATTCGGTCTGCCGTATTCTATCGAATAATACTCGTCAAAGCCCCTGAAATGATCGATCCTGACAATATCATAGAGCTTATAGCACGCCGCCAGTCTCTTAACCCACCATTCGTATCCGGTCTTCTTATGATAGTCCCATCTGTATAACGGATTGCCCCATAGCTGTCCGTCCGCCGTGAATAAATCAGGCGGACAGCCTGCTACATGGGTAGGATTACAATCCTTATCCAGCTTGAAAAGCTCGGGATTACTCCATGTTTCCGCACTGTCTAAAGCAACATATATCGGGATATCTCCGATTATCTCAATACCCTTGTCATTGGCATAAGCCTTAAGTTCATACCATTGCT
This sequence comes from uncultured Lachnospiraceae bacterium, assembly GCA_905235845.1. Lineage (GTDB taxonomy): Bacteria > Bacillota > Clostridia > Lachnospirales > Lachnospiraceae > Colinaster. The sequence continues at coordinate 16,384 of CAJONG010000020.1, read as the reverse complement.
TGAAGAAGAAATACTGCTGGAAACAGTAGAAAGTATAATCGTCTTTTAATTTTTCCTTGTATTTTTTAAGAGCCGCAGGCTTTCTTAGCTTGATATCATTCTCCCATTCAAGCCATGATACCCCGTCCTTGGAGTCCTTAATGGCCATATAGAGGGCATAACCGTCAAGCCAGTACTCATTGTCCGCCACAAAAGCCTTAAAAGCCCTATCCTTCTCGATCCCGCTCTTCTCGTATGCCTTGCGAAGCAGAGCAAACCTTGACTTATATATAGCCTCGTAATCCACATACTCAGGATGAGACACCTTATACTTAGCACACTCTGCCTTGGTAAGCCACCCCTTATCTATGAATTCCTGAAGATCAATATAATACGGATTCCCCGCAAAGGTTGAGAAGGACTGATAAGGTGAGTCACCATAGCCCGTAGGACCCAATGGCAATATCTGCCACAGACTCTGTCCCGCTCTCTCCAAGAAATCCACAAAATCATATGCCTCTTTGGTAAATCCGCCTATTCCGTACTTCGAGGGCATACTTGATATGGCTAATAATACTCCCGCTCTTCTTCTCATCTGTGTTCCTCCGTGCAACTCCGACTACTCTTCGCAAACCTGTCTAACGACTGATAAAATCTTAACATCTTATATCGCCCATTTCAAATGCTTTGAAGCCATTTTCCCAATTTTCGTCATATTACTAAATTTTACTAAACTTTTTTGTGCAGATTACACAAAAACCTTATCTTTTACTGATAAAGAAACTCCGTGCGCCGGGCACGGAGTTTCTTCATTTTCATACGCTCTATTTATATGCTTTATAAGCCTTGTTTAGAACAGCAAATCGAACTATGGTGATGATGATTGAAAAAACAGGGACGATCACTGTAAATACGGCAGCTACCGCCAGAGCTAACAACACCAAGCCAGGTGCGGGATGCCCTATATTATTCGACGTGTCGGCTACAGCCGTATCCGCATATGCTCCAAGCGTGATTAACACTATGTCCACAATCAACTGTGCCGGTATGAGCAACAGCCATAGCAGCGCCGTAGCCGGTCTTTTGGGTTCTTTCATTCAGCCGCCTCTATTCCTCTGACAATACAACGATATTATACCCTCTTTCCGCACGATTGTTAACTTCTTATTAGTCTTATTACGTATATGCTGCCACCTGCTAACTAATAAATCTATCATAAGGATGACAGGAACACCGATAAACATATTGATGCTATCGCAGGATGGTACGAGCACAAGTTTGAGCATGTCGTTGGATATTCGTCTAGCCACTTCTATATTCAGGGATTTATTCTTTTACTGATAAAACTATTTTACTCTTTATACTTTAGAATGTCTCCTGGTGCGCATTCTAAAACATAACAGATTCTCGCCAGAACATCTGTATCTATTCTTTCGACTTCGTTATTATACCATTTATCTATCACTTCAAACCGCGCATTTATAGCCTTTGCCAAAGCATTTCTTGATATGCTGCGTTCGTCCATGAGTCGACATAGCTCAATATTTATATGTCCATATTGATTAACTGTATATACTTCTTTTTTCATTATCTTTACCTGTATGTATATACTAACTAACTTATTACAATTTGACATATCCTATGATTATAGTTACTATATATATAGTATTTCTTTGGAGATGGGTTATGGGTTTTTACTTCAGAAAAAGCTACTCTTTAGGACCATTTAGGGTAAACTTATCCAAATCTGGCATAGGAGTATCTTTCGGCGTTAAAGGTGCTCGAATTTCCCACGGTCCCCGCGGTACATTCTTTAGTGCCAGTAACGGACCCATTTACTATCGAAAAAAGATAAAAACGACACATAAACCCGAGATATACAATCAACCCTCCATGAATAAAAATATGCCGAAAAATTCCATTTATGTGTCTAAACCGCAGAAGAACTCATCCAAAACAAGCAAGGAAAGTTATTCTTCGCCTTCTAACGACAAAAAAAACAACTACTACTGCAACCTCGAAAGAGCAGCCAGAACGATAAGAAATGCTCGAATTGGCAGATTTCTCGGTCTGTCATCAGTTGTTATTTTCATATTTCTGACTCCTGTTTTCGGCTCGTTATATCCGCTAATTACAGCAATTATTCTGTTTATTCTTTGGATCGTTTTTATAAATGTTTATATATGCCAGATTGATATGGAAGTATCGGAATCTTCCAGACAAACTTGGAATGCATTAGCTGATGCTTTGGAGCTTTTTGCATCATGCAAAGGAAAGTGGATATATAAATCAGAAAATAAATATAAGTTTAATCAAAGTGTATTAGGTTCGACTGTTTTTATGTCTAGAGGCAAACGAAGAGAATCTGTTATATCAGGAAGCGGATTTCGTATCAAAGAAAAAGACTATATTGTAATTTCCAGCGGTTTGCTAACTGTCTATATATTGCCACAGTTTGTTCTGTATATAAACGGACACAGAGTATTTATAAAACCATATGAATCAATATATATATCCTGCAATAGTGATATCGTAACTTTGAATTCAACCAATCTTCCTTCAGATATCGATATCAAAGACTACGTCTATGAGCATACTACTGTTAAAGGTACTCCCGATATGAGATATAAAAGCAACAATGCTTATCCCATCGTTGAGTTATCCATTCTGCATATTGCCGATGAAAGTGACTTCTGTCTGGAGATTGCTGCATCAAGCAATAGATATGTGGGCATGATTTCTAATGCATGCAACTCTTTTATTAACGAAGTGTATGATAAAGATAAAGGCACCCTCAAGCAACAAGACAAACGTCCAATAATCGCCGAATCAACCGATCACAACGCGTATTCAGACGAAAACATGCCCGAGCCTTTTGACGAATTAAGCCATAGTATTCAAGTCCCCGAGCCTGAATCCATAATCAATACACCTTCGGAAGTCATCCATGCAGAGAATAAAACAAAGCAAATAGATACAAAACCTACAAACCAACTAATGAGCGAGATTCTTCGAAATACAGTACAAAATGATATCTGAAACATACTTCACGGAAAAACTTCATTCAATATATAAGGATTCTATATATGCATTCTTGTCTAATCTGCAAACCAGTGACAAATCAGGGTTAGCCAAGAGTATTGATGAATTCACTCGTACATGCATTTTACAATTGTGGGCAAAATTCGACATTGATGCTGACATATGTAGCAGATGCTTATCTGCAATATATGTCAACGAAGAAGACAAGCCGTCTTATACCCAAGATGAAATATCCGAGGTATATGAATATATCCGCTCAGGTCAGAGTTCAATTAAGATTCCTGCATTCTTTAGTGAACTGATTGAAGAAGATCTTCTCTTCCAGACGACCCACAGTAGAGCCTTTGCCGAAGGAATAAAACTGATCTTCATACAATCCGCACTGATAGACGATAATTTTAGTCTCAAAGAGGCTGAATTAGTAACAGAATATTCCAAACTGCTCATCGCCGAATGCGACAAAAAAACAATTCCAGACATCAATAACTGTATTAATACACATAATTACCTATCGGATAGTGAAGAATTAATCCGTTCAATTAAGGCTGAAGTCGCATCTGTCTTAAACAATAAAGATGATGAGTTGGATACCATCCATCATTCACCTACGATAAATGAACACAAAGATCTTACTTCAACTGATCCATTAGGTGAATTATCAAATCTGATTGGTTTATCATCTGTCAAAAAAGAGATTGAAAGCATACGCAATCTCGCAAAAGTTCAACAGTTGCGAAAGCAAGAGGGGCTACCTACTACAACAACGTCAAATCACCTGGTTTTTTCCGGAAATCCCGGAACAGGCAAGACTACTGTTGCTCGTCTGTTATCAAAAATATTGTACGATGCCGGCGTCCTCTCGAAGGGGCATCTGATTGAAGTTAAAAGCAATGATCTTGTTGCAGGATACGTAGGTCAGACCGCTTCAAAAACACATAATGTTATCGAAAGCGCAAAAGGCGGGGTACTTTTTATTGATGAGGCTTATACTTTATTGGATAAAAATGGTCAAGGTTATGGACAGGAAGCAATCGATACTCTATTAAAGGATATGGAAGATTATAGGGACGATCTAGTCGTAGTTGTCGCCGGATATGATTCCTTGATCACTGATTTCATCAACTCAAATCCGGGTTTAAAGTCAAGATTCAATAAGTACATACACTTTGATGATTATAATGCCACAGAACTTATGGGTATATTTGATAGTCTTTGCGAGGATAACAAATATATTCTGACTGACTCTGCCCGGGGTATTATCACAGATTATTTTACTAAAATAGATGATAATCATACCGAAAGCTTTGGCAATGGACGCGAGGTACGCAATCTGTTTGAGAGAATAATATCAAATCAGGCAAATCGCTTGGCAAATATAACTGATGCATCAATTCAGGACTTGCAAACAGTTGTTAGTGAAGATCTTGGAGATATATTTAATGATCAGAGCATATCCCTCAACGATGCTCTTGAGGATCTCAACCGGATGATAGGACTGACCGCAGTCAAGCAGGAAATTGCGTCCCTCATTGATTATATTAAGATAAGTAACATACGAAAGAGTTCCGGATTGATTACATCCAATCTGTCATTTCACTTTGTTTTTACCGGCAATCCGGGTACCGGCAAAACAACCGTAGCCCGTTGTTTAGGAAAGATATTCAAGACACTGGGATTACTGAACTCCGAGCAAGTTGTAGAAACAGATCGTTCCGACCTTGTAGCCGGTTATGTAGGACAAACCGCTCAAAAAACAAAGCAAGTAATATCGAAGGCCCTCGGTGGAATACTATTCATAGATGAAGCTTATACCCTCTCCGGAAAAGGAGGTAATGACTTCGGACAGGAGGCAATAGATACATTATTAAAGGAGATGGAAGACAATAGGGATAATCTTGTTGTTATCGTAGCAGGTTATGATGCACAGATGGAAGCTTTTATCAATTCAAATCCCGGCTTAAAATCACGATTCAATCGTTATATACATTTTAATGACTACTCCCCTAAAGAAATGCTTCAGATTTTCAATATGTATTGTGAGAAGAATCAATATGCTCTTTCTGTTGATGCCACTGACTATTTGCTGAATTTCTTCAACAGTGTAGATAAACAGACATTTGGCAATGGTCGGGGCGTCCGTAATATATATGAAAAAGCTATCAGCAATCAAGCAACCAGGCTTGCCGATCTTAAGTCTTATGACAATCTAATGACCATAAACATAGACGACATTATTGCAGCATGTGAAGGGGTATCATATGAATGATGTAGCGCAGGAGAATATCCTTAGTTCTTCCAAGGATATATTATACGAGTATGATGAAAAGAACAATAGTCAGTTGTCCTTGGGGTTTGAAAATGACCATGAGTATAAGCTGAATATTTTTGAATGTGACAATATACTTATAACAGGCGCTGCCGCGACCGGGAAAACAGACTTTGTAAAAAAACTGATCTATGATCTCATTAGTTTCAGGCATCCCATAGAATCTTTCCAATTTGCAATCTTTGATTCTTCGGGATGTGAATATTCAAGTCTATTAAATAGCCCCTACCTGTGGGCAGATATTGCAACATCCACGGCCGGTGGCGAAGAATTGATCGACTGTATGTATGCAGAGTCGATCAACAGGCAGGATGAATCTTATAATGAAAATTTATATTTTTTACTGGATGATTATTACACGTTATCTGCCAGAAGTTCTAACAAAAAGAAACTCCTCCAGATTCTTTCCAGTGGGCGGAAAACTAAAATCCATTGCATCATAGTTACTTCAGTGCCATCTGCTCAGATAATTCCCACTGAGATGAAAGCTATGATAAAACACAAAATAGTATTTCGGACAGATACCGGTAACATATCCAGAATGGTCCTTCCTGACGGAGAGGCTGCTCTTCTTGAGAACAATGAGTTCATATATGCAAATCAGTCAGAAAGTGTACGCTTAAAAAAAGAGGAATGTAATGTAGCTGTGATTGATGCATCGTTTAAATCATCCGCACCATTTACCTTCCACTCGGAATACAGCCTATATACTGATGCAATCAATATATTTACATCCGGTTCATCAAAAAAAAGTGATATAGCCAGACTGATGGATATAGACTTCGGATCTATGCCGGGATATACCATTGCAGGTTGCCTTCGTCAAATTATAGATAGTAACAAAGCAGATATCGCTTCGGTTATGCAACAAAACAGTTGGGACTATCGCAAAGCCAAAAGAGCACTTGATATTCTTGAGCATATTGGGATAATCAGTCCTAAAGACTCGCTGGGAAATAGAATAATCCTGATTAGTGAAGAGAATAACGGAAAAAGATATATCCTTCAGACTCTCGAAAGCCTTAAAACACTTGCAGATATACTAAATACAAATAAAATAGACCTGTATAGAAAGGCAATGAAACAGTATAAAAGCAATAAGTCTATCCCACATAAATCACCCATTGTTGAGGCATTACCCAAGCGCGAAATAGATATAATTGATACAACAAAACCTATTACCAAAAGCGCCATCGTTCCCAAGGGAAAATTTCTTACAAAGCAACCAGAGATTGCCGGCAAAGACTGTGATGTATCCGTGTCTGACAGTCGCTATATTAATGTGTCAAGACATTACGAGTTTTATGGCAAAGGAGTCACTGCCAGTTTTCGGATTCCGGCAGACAGAATCCAGAATATACAAATAAAAAAAATCTCTGCTTCTCCTCATTTGAAAATAATAATGGATGGAGAAGTAGAGGCAACTTATCCTGCAAACGTATCAGATCCACTTCTTCGAAAAGCCTACAAAACAATATCTGATTCAATTTCTGATGGTGTAATAATCATTCCATTCAGCAAAGATAAAACTGCTTTATTCAGCGTTTTCTCGCAACAAATAGCGAATGACCTTGATATAAACCTTGAAGAAATATAATGGATTTTTTAATAAAAAGGAGTACTATGAATTATAATACATCAAGGATCGTCTCTTCCATATTGCAGCAATCTATAGGTCCATATTATCCTCTTAATCTGCTAAATGAATATGAAAATGACGAGATATTCACAAATAAAGACCGCGTTCGTTTACTTGGGAAGTCATTACAGGAAGTTTGTAGCGGATATAAAGTTTATCTAAAGGTTCATGGAGCAAAGGCAACCAACCTTGCAATCCATTATAGTGTAGAACTGCATGAGGGGACAAGTATAAGATCTCTTTATTCCATCAAGGCAGAACTCGAAGTACATTTGGGGCATCAAATTGAAATTACAGAAGATTCTTCAAAAGTTATCATTGCATTAAAGAATGATAACAGACCATTTATTGGATTAAAAAAAGTAATGAAAACCAAAGCATTCATCAACTCTATGTCCCCATTGACTGTAGCCGCCGGAATAGATATGGGAGGAAAACCGGTTATCATAGATTTGATAAATGCTCCTCACATACTGATTTCAGGAACTACAGGCTCAGGAAAAAGCATATTTCTGGATGATTTATTACTAAGCATATTATTCAAGGCTTCTCCCGCTGATGTACGAATGTCCCTTATTGACCCCAAACATGTGGAATTACATCCTTATGATGGCATACCACATTTATTAAACCCTGTAATACACCGTCCAATTGATGCCTTGGACTCCTTTATGTGGCTTGAAGATGAGATTTTACGCAGATACAATAAACTATTCACAAGATACAATGTTCGTAGCATTGAGGAGTACAATAATAGAGCAGATAAACGATTGCCAAGAATTCTGCTTGTTATTGATGAATATGCTGACTTGATTCGAGAGTCACCAAAAGAAATGCATGAAATAATAGACAGGATTGCTCGGTTAGGAAGGGCTGTTGGAGTACATCTTATATTGGTAACACAGTTACCCATTTCAAAGATAGTTACTCCACAAATAAAGGCAAATATACCTTGTCGTCTGTCATTCACAGTACTCGATAAGCGTGAGAGTCGCATTATTCTTGATAAAACAGGCGCAGAACGTTTGCTTGGAAATGGGGATATGATCTTCTCTGATTCCGGACAATCCTCGGGGATTCACGCACAAGCTGCATATGTATCTGAAACAGAGTTAGAAAAAGTATTAAAACATATCAAGAATCAAAAGTATAGAAACAATGGTTCATTAGAAGAATATTGGGATTGATCAACTACCTCTTATTGCCTTTATTATCTGTTCTATATTCTTATTGTTGGTGTAATACTCGTTAAGATGCTTTTTACTGTATTCAGCAATCGTTCCTTGCGTTTTGGCTTTTAAGAGATGTGTGAAATACTGTTCCCAACTCATGTACTTTTCAGATTCTATATAATCAGCCGGCGAATTTAAGATGCTGTCGATTTCTTTGTCTTTTATTATTCCTGATGAAAGAATAAGCCACTCAGTTGATTCAGGAAGATATAGCAATACATCCGTTGTATGAGTCAGCGTATAATCATAAACACCGGCCATATTAGCACCGAATGCCGCACCATCTGCAACCACCACAACTTTTGTCTTCTTAAGGTTTTCGAGTTTAGACAGAATTCTGTTCTTCCCATGCGCAGATATACACTTTATTCCTCTTCTATCTGCGATAAGAGAGAATAGATCAAATCCGGAATTGGAATCCTCCACAAGATAAGCAGAGATTCCGGTGCTCATATCGTCTATCTCCTCCAAGTGGTCATACAACGGATATGTCCGATTATAAGTATGCTTAAATCTACTTGTAGTCTTCTTTAATTCGAGTATCGATTTTGCACTGTACGGAAGCTGATAAAGATTTTCTCTTGTCACAAAGATGTAATAATTGTCCGTCTTACTTATAGCTGACGCGAACTCTTTGGTAAAAAGAAAATCATTCCCTTCATCTACAAAGACAAATGAATCCTTAAAGCTTACAAGATCGCTATACCAATTCTTACCTTTAAGAACATGGCATTCCTTAGAACTGTCTATTGTTACTCCGCTTTTATCCCCAAATTCTTCATAAAAGGCAATAGAATTGATAAGCGTAGTCTTACCTGTAGCACTGTCTCCGCAGATTACGGTTAAATTACGCTCCAGCTCTATAGTATAGGTGACTCTTCTGTTCCGTACCTTTACCGTATATGACCCTTTCAATTACGCTCCGATCCCCTGAATGCAATTCAGACACAAATGATCCTTAACGATCATACATACTTATATGCTTCAGGTACAAGTTCCTTCATTCCGGTAACAATCCTATCATCATTAAGAACTCTGACTTTGAAAGCACTGTTTCCAAAGTGCATCATATGTCGTAAGTTGATGGTTATATCCCTATCACGGGCGAGCCTTAATATAAAACCGGCACAATTATCACCGCATGTTGAAGCATTGAATACTTTATCCGGAACATTCTTTATAAGCAACAGCGTCTTAGTCCCACCCGCAAGTCTCTCAGGTGGTATAATACCCAGAACCGGACTTTTAATGGCATTACTGTCTAAGACTTCAGATTTATCAATCTTTTTTATGACTTCTCTGGCAAAATCATCTGTTATCCATTCGTCCTCATATACATTTTGAAAATAAACATCCGTATTATATATCGCATCTGGCATGTTACCAAAATATATGTTTAACATAGCTAATAATCTCTCTTCTACTTAAGGAATGTACCGAATATGCCTCTGCCCAAGGCTGCTCCGACATTGCCTCCCAGAGTCTTGCCGAACTTGCCACCGACGGAATTGCCCACATTCTTGCCGACCTCACGGCCTATGGTCCCGACTACCGAGTTACCCACGCTCTTGACCGCACGCTTCTTGGCATTAGCCTTGGCCGCTTCCTCTCTTGCCTTAGCCTTGGCCTTAGCCTCTGCTTCCTTCTGTGCTGCCTTCTCGGCTGCAGCTTTGGCCTTGGCCTCATCACGTTCTGCCTGTATCCTGGCCTTCTCAGCAGCTTTGGCTGCTTCTGCCTCAGCCTTAGCAGCCTCCTTGGCAGCAAGCTCATCAGCCTTATTCTGCTCTGCTCTCTCTGCGATCTTAACTCCCTGCCTTACAAGGAATTCATAAGCGGAATCCCTGTCTATGGATTCCTGGTATCTTATGAAGAGATTACCTGACTTGATCATCGTATCTCTCGTATAATCATCTATCGGCTTCATTGAACTTAAGGGAAGCATCACCTTCGTGCGCTCGGCTATCGTGGGTATGCCGTTCTCATCAAGTACCGATACTATGGCCTCACCTATCTGAAGCTCCTGCAGCACATCATATGTCTTAAATTCCGGATTCTCGCGGAATGACTCTGCTGCTGCCTTCACATTCTTCTGCTCTGCAGGGGTGTATGCATGGAGGGCATGCTGTATCTTATTGCCAAGCTGTGCCAGAACTCCGTTAGGTATATCCTTAGGCGACTGAGTGATGAAGAATATCCCAACGCCCTTCGAACGGATGAGCTTAACTACCTGCTCTATCTTCTCAAGCAGAGGCTTACTGGCGTTATCAAAAAGCATATGAGCCTCATCAAAGAAGAATGCCATCTTGGGCTTAGGCAGATCTCCCACTTCCGGAAGTGTCTCGTATAGCTCGGATAACATCCACAGAAGGAAAGTCGAATACATCGTAGGATTCTGTATAAGCCTCTGACAGTCAAGGATCTGTATCACTCCCTTACCCGTCGCATTGTCTATACAGAACCAATCCCTTATATCAAGTGCAGGCTCGCCGAAGAAATACTCTCCTCCCTCACCCTCAAGTGTAATGATGGAACGGATTATGGCTGAGAGGGATGCCTTGGCCATATTGCCGTACATGGGTGAGAACTTATCCGTATAATCACTGATATGCGAGATCATTGCCCTTAAGTCCTTGGTATCTATGAGTAAAAGCGGCTCACCCTGCGTAAGCTCGCCGTTCTCATCTATATACATTCCGTCGTCCGCGATCTTGAAGATTATGGTAAGGATGTCGGACTGGGTCTGATTAAGCCCTAATATCCTTGCAAGGAGCATGGGACCCATCTCGGATATGGTAGTACGCAGAGGCATTCCCTTTTGTCCGTACACATCCCAGAAGTTGGACGGGTGCGTGCAGGCACCCTCTGTCTCACCTGCTACAGCGATACCCGAGAGATCTCCCTTAACATCTGCTATGAATACCGGTATGCCCGCGTCGGAAAAAGACTCCGCGATCGTCTTGACGGTAGTGGTCTTACCTGTTCCCGTTGCCCCGGCGATCATTCCGTGACGATTGGCCATCTTGGGGATTATGCTGATCTCCTTATCTCCTGCATTACCAAAATATATCCGATCATTCTTATACATTGTGTCTCCTTTTTATTCCTTCTCTTTCCTTACGGAAGCTCTTCTCTTAGCTTTATCCAGATACATGACTTCGTCCGCCTGCCTTATCACATCGTCCATCACCACATCCTCGGTACATATAAAGCTCTTATGTCCCATTGAACACTCTATATAATATGGCTTACCGGATGTCCTGTTGATCCGCTTAAGCGCTTCCTTGACATTGATCGTAAGGTTTTGTGCTTCTTTGTCGCTGCACGGAACCATGGCTATGAACTCATCTCCGCCGATCCGCCCGAGACACCCCTTATCTCCGAGTATCTCCTGGATCACATTGGCTATGGTCTTAATGGCATAGTCGCCCGCATTGTGACCGAACTCATCATTGATCTGCTTAAGATGATCGAGGTCACAGAAGAATAACTGAGCCTCTTTACCCTCATGCTTACGGTTAAGTTCAAGCACCTTCTCCATGAAGCCCCTTCTGTTGCTGACGCCTGTCATTGGATCTGAGCTGCTTACGGTACTTAATATCTTATTCTGATCCCTGACCTGACGAAGGGTACGCTTAAGTTCCTTCTTGGCTTCGTCTTCCTTTTCCGTAAGGCGCTTGATAGAGAGTCCGTTGCTTAACTGCATGCTCACACCGTGCATACCCGACAGCTGTTCCGGAGTTATCTCCGCCACTAACAGTCCGTATTGCTCATTCTCCGAGAAGAGCAGGAAACACATATACATATGTCCGCTTTCTTCCGGGTAGAACCTGGTGAAGCCGTTTATCCTTGTGACATTCTCCCTGTCCTTCTTGCTCTTGCCATATATCGTTATCTCTTCGCCATTACTTGACGCAACTAACCTCAGTTCATCCGGGCAGCTTGATTCATCACCCTTATTGTGGACGATCGGTCTTGAATTAATGAGAAGATATGCGCTCTTAGCTCCCTGCGCTATGACCTGCTGCAGTGCTATGCGCATGAAGACATCATCATCCCTGACTCTTTCCTTAAGTCTCTGGATCACCTGTGCCGCATCCCAGTAGCTCTTCTCATTGGTATCCTTCTGTATAAGGGATGTCTGTATGAGCATGGCTTCTATGTGTTCATGCGTCCTCTGCATTATCCGATTGAATATGAATATCTTGTCATATTCCTTCTCATTCTCTATGAGATTGGTCATTAACCTGTGGAAATACTTGGAGAACTCGCTCCAGTTGATATCATCCCTTACTGAGAAATCCAGCCTCGTACGTAACATCGCACTGAAATTGGCTCTTATCTCCTTATCATCAGCCTCACTTATGGTAGTATCCGCCACCTGATTAAGTATATATATCAGTTCAATGAGGAACTCCTCAAGGGTTGTCTTCGATGTAGAAGAGAATCTGTAATCCATGGAATCCCTGGCTACGACCTCTGCAGTCCTTCTTATATACTCAGCCTCTCTGTGGTTCATCAGACCGTCGATAAGCGCATACGCTCCCTCCGACGCATCCAGACCGTTATAATCACATCCGCACGAACCTCTTATGATAAGCGGAATATCCATACGATGGAGCTTCTTGTCCTCTTCACCGATTCCCTTAACGGCAAGTTCGAGAGCCATCCTTCCCATGGTAAAACCGTCCTGTCTGGCTGTCGTAAGGGGAGGATTGAGTGTTGCCGCGATCTCAACATCATCAAAGCCGACAATGGATATATCTCTTCCTATGACCAGTCCTCTTTTTTTGCATACCCTGTAGGCGCATATAGCCATCTCGTCATTGGCACATGCAATGGCATCCGCATCCGGATTGTTACCAAGTAATTCTTCCACAAGATAATCGACATTAGATGAATAATCACCGTATACGAACATATCTGCCGTAACATCCAGACCGTTGCATCGCATCGCATCATAATACCCTCTCATCCTCTCGGATGCGTCGGTATTCATCTTGGGACCGCCTAGGAATACTATCTTCTTCCTGTCATGCACCTCTATGAGATGGCTTACTGCATTAAACATCCCTTTATAATTATCGGCGATAAGATAACAATAGTTCTCATTCTCGTTATACTCTTGCAATACAACAAGCGGAATATCACCGAACCTTTTAAAGAAGACGCTCTTCTCCTCACGGCTTAAGAACATCATCAGAGTTCCGTATGTGATGATGATGGAATCGAGTCCTGCTATATTGGCATAATCATATAGGGAATTGTACTGATAGTTATATGCGGAGAAACCAAGATCGCTCTCGGCCCTCTCTTCATCAGTATTCCAATAGTCGTAGATGGAGCCCTGTGCTCCCGGAAGTATGGTAAGATTAACATTATACTGTGACGCACTCACCGAAAGTCCACGCAGAACCTCCATCGGATGCTTCGTGAACACATTACCCATAAGTACGCCTATCTGTAATACCCCGTCTTTCATAGTCCCTTGATAACCCCTTCTTTTTATAATAGTTAAATTATGATTTGACAAAAATCAAAATAATCCAAGCAGCTTCTTCTTAAATCCCGCATATATCTCCTCGTATGGTGCATAGGAAATATTGCAGTGAAGAGTCTCATTCCATTTATCCTTAAGTACTGATGCGAATCTTTCGCCTTTCTCCCCACTCTTAAGCAGATAAGGGAATATATAATATATCATGATAAAATTCAGATCTAACAGCGTATTCGGACTTATCTTATTCTTCTTGCCATACTCATTAAGGATATTCTCCGCAAGATCAGTCGCTGTCTCTTCCATGGCGCTCCTACCCTCATCTGCGTCATCCGGTGCGGCATTAACGGCATCTGTTATGAGACTTCCGTATCTGTCCCTGAATATCTCATAATTCTCCTCATATGTAGTCTGCTTAAGCTTTCTTAGATACATATCACGATCCCTGAACAGATCGTAAATACCACTGTCAATCCTTATCATATCGAACCTTCTGATTATGATTCAAATAATAACCCAACTTATATTAGTATAACAGAAAAATGAGCCGATGACTACGATAATCACCGACTCTCTTATTATTGCTTATTATTTTTTAGACTTTACCGTTATGGCACTTGCCGGCCATACCGCATGCACTGCAGCTTCCTCCACAGGAAGAACAGCCCTTCTTTCTGTCGGCGATAAGGCTCCTAATGCTTAGAAATACCATGACCAGTACCACAAGCCCCACGATAATAGTGCCGATATTGCTTATTATCCACGTCATGAACTCATCCTCTTTTATGATCAGCATCACTGCCTGTATCCTGCTGTCATGAATATTATAGTTAGCCTAAGGCAACCTGTCAAGAGGTCATTAAGACCTACAGAGCCATGATCTGTTATCCCAGAGCCGAATCAAGAGCTAACATGACGCAGAATCCGATCATGAAAAGCAGCGTGCCTACATTGGAGTGTTCTCCCTCACTCATCTCAGGGATAAGCTCCTCTATCACCACGTATATCATCGCACCTGCGGCAAATCCCAGAAGATACGGTAAGATAGGAACCACAAGCCCTGTCAGCATAAGAGTCACAAGACCCGCTATGGGCTCCACTATGCCCGATACTATTCCCATAAGGCATGCTTTAGCCCTGCTCATCCCCTGCGCCTTAAGAGGCATGGATATGATGGCGCCCTCCGGGAAGTTCTGTATGGCGATACCAAGTGCCAGAGCAAGTGCTCCTGCCCTCGTGATCTGTGAATTACCCGATGCCCATCCTGCATATACAACACCTACTGCCATTCCTTCAGGGATATTATGAAGTGTCACCGCAAGCACTATCATTGTAGTCTTCTGCAAATTATTTTTCGGTCCCTCGATGGTATTGTTCATATGCATATGAGGCGTGACCATGTCAAGGAACAGCAAAAAGACCATTCCGAGACAAAAGCCTGTTACTGCCGGCACAAAAGACAGCTTCCCAAGATGCTTTGACTGTTCTATGGCGGGAAGTATGAGGCTCCATACGGAAGCCGCCACCATGACTCCGGCTGCGAATCCCGTAAGTGCTCTCTGTATTGCGGTATTCAGTTCCTTCTTCATAAGGAATACGCACGATGCACCAAGCGCTGTTCCAAGGAACGGTATAAGCAATCCGTTAGCGATTATTCCGTACATATATGCTCCTTCCATATAATCAAAAGACGCTTCGGTATACTATTAAATATAGTATACCGAAGCATCGGATTAATTTGCATGATCAGACAATCGTCGGCTTAGCCAAGCTGAGCGGCAACCTCTGCTGCGAAGTCCTCGTTCTTCTTCTCAAGACCCTCACCTGTCTCAAAACGAACGAACTCAGTGATCTTAAGATCAGGTGATACACTCTTAAGATAAGCAACAACAGTCTGCTTGCCATCCTCTGCCTTGACATATACCTGGTCAAGGAGGCATATCTCCTTAAGCTGCTTAGATATACGACCGTCTACAAGACCCGAGAATATCTTGTCAGCTATATACGTATCCTTGTCTTCCATAGCAAGTGCAGCAAGCTTAGCCTTAGCTTCCTCTGATAAGAAGTTGAATAAGAACTTATTATTCTTCTCCTTCTCATATGTCTCGATATCAGACTCGTTCCAGAGCTTATCGCTTACGGCTCTGTCTATGAGCTTCTGCAGGATTGGCTTAGGAAGTGTAGGAGCATCATTAAGAGCACTGTCTATCGTAATCTCCCTTAACTTATCCATCTCATCTGCCGATATATCATCCCTGCTTGTATACTGAGGATTCATTGCGGCAATCTGCATTGCGATATTCTTAAGTGCTTCCTTGGCCGCATCGGAATCTGCACCCTCTGCACCCAAGATAACGCCGATGCGTCCGCCGCCATGGATATAATCCACAACAACAGGTGCTTCAACCTTATTAAATCTTCTTATATTAAGGTTCTCACCTATGGTGGCAACCTTCTCGACCAATGCTTCCTTGACCGTCTTGGAATTGTCATCGATCCACTTTTCGGACAAGAGTGCCTCTACATCAGATGCACCTGAAGCAAGAGCCTGCTTGGCAACTGTCTCTACGAAGGTCTGGAATACCTCGTTCTTAGCCACGAAGTCTGTCTCGGAGTTAACCTCTACCACTGCTGCCCTACCGCCCTCTATGGCTGTACGGCATATACCCTCT
>CAJONG010000019.1 GCA_905235845.1 uncultured Lachnospiraceae bacterium | reverse complement strand
GCGGAGATCGAAGCACCCGCTGAAGTGGAAGCTTCTGCGGTTGCGGAAGCCCCTGCGGAAGCTGAAGCCCCTGCCGAACCGGTGCAGGAGGTCAGCTTCACAGCCAGTATCAGCATCAAGCTGAAGAATGAGTCCAGCCTGAAGCTGGGCGACACCGCGACGCTGACGGCCAGGATCAGCGATGCCAATATGGGCTACAGCGTGGTCTGGCAGAAGAAGGTCGAGGTCAAAGAGAATGATACCACGAAATTTGAGTGGAAGAATATCGGCGCCGGCGAGAGCATCAGCCTGTCCCTGACAGAGGATGCGGTGAAAGCCGAGTACCGCTGCGTGGTGACCGGCGAAGACGGAAAGGCCATCGAAAAGGGCTATCGTCTCCCCCAGAGCCTGCTTGAGCCTACCGAGGAAGAGCCCGAAGCCGTCGTGCCTGTCAGGAACGCGGATGAAACGTACTCGGGCGAATGCGGTGAGAGTCTCACCTGGGTATTTGATCCCGAAACCGGCACGCTGACGATCACCGGCAGCGGAGCAATGGAAAACTATGATCTGTTCTTCCTTGATTATGAAAACTACGACGTGCCGTGGTTTGCGTTTCTGAACGACATCACCAAGATCGTTTTGCCGAACGGGCTGAGCGGCATCGGAACCGGCGCTTTCAAAAATTGTATCAACGTAGCGGAGCTCCGTCTTCCGGGCAGCGTAAAGAAAATCGGAGCGGACGCGTTCAACGGCTGTACGGGATTGAAGGAACTCGTTCTTGCGGACAGCGTTACGGGTATTGACGATGCAGCGTTTTACGGCTGCACGGGTCTGACGAGCATCACGATTGGGAAAAACGTGAAAGAAATTGCTTCCAACGCGTTTTATAACACCGGCTGGTGGAATGCCCAAAGTGACGGACTGATTTATCTCGATTACATCCTTCTGGGATACAAAGCCGCCTGCCCGGAAACGATAACGGTCAAAAACGGAACGCGTGTGATCGCGGAGTCTGCTTTCTTTGAAAACCAAACGGTCAAAAAAGTCAGCCTTCCGAATTCCATTACAGAAATCAACGGGTACGCGTTTTGTGAGTGCAGAGGATTGAAGGAAATCACAATCCCGAACAGCAAAGTGCATGTCAGCGTTGCAGCATTTGACTTGTGTGAGGGGCTGAAGGACGTATATTATCAGGGAACGGAAACCCAGCGGAAGAGCAATCTAACGATCGAATCCATGGGAAACGATCCGCTGCTGAACGCAAAATGGCATTATCAGGCAGAACCCGCTCCGTCGTTCGACGGCACGGTCGAGCTGAACAAGGCGGACGTGGAATATAAGGGAACGACGCCGTACCGCGTCTACAACGGCAAGGCGCAGACCCCGCGCGTGATCGTCAAGGACAAGAGCGGCAAGACCGTCTCCGCGTCCAAGTACACGGTGAGCTATCGCAGTAACGTGAACCCCGGCACGGCATACGCCGATATCAAGGATACACAGGAGAAGCTTAATAGGGCTGAACAGGAGCATGCGGACACCACCCAGAAGCTTAAAGAGACAAAGGACAATATCGATTCCCTAAGCAGTACCAAGGGAACTCTTGAGGGCCGGCTACATCAATTGAATGTGGAGCTGGCTACAGTCAGTGATAATCTCACCACCCTTGAGGGACAGATCGCCGATAAAGAGGATGAGATCACGCAGACGCAGGCTGATCTTGAAGAAGCGATAGCCACGGAGAATGCTCAGTATGAGGCGATGAAGAAGCGCATAAGGTTCATGTATGAGAAGAAGGAATACACCTATGCAGAGATGCTTTTTACATCGACAGGTTTTGCGGACTTCTTGAATAAGAGCAATTATATAGAAAAGCTTTCGGAATACGACCGGAAGATGCTTGACAGATTCGTTCAGACAAGGGAGAACGTGGAAGCGACGAAGGCTGTGCTGGAAGAACAGAAGGCGGAGCTTGATGAGTACCATGAGCAGGTAGCCCAGGAACAGGCCAAGGTAACGGGATATGTCAATGCCACGGCGGGAGAGGTGAAAAAATACGCCGGAGAGATCAAAGCCTTCGAAGCAGTGGCGGATGCTTATGCCGAACAGTCCGCCAAGGAAGAGGAGAATATCGCTGCACTTAAGAAGCAGTTGGCAGAAGAGATAGCGATGTCCAAGCTGGCAGCCCAGTCCAAATGGCGGGATATATCCGAGGTGCAGTTCCAGGACGGAGACAGATATCTCCTGGCCAATCTGATATACTGTGAAGCCGGCAACCAGCCGTATGAGGGACAGTTAGCAGTAGGCGCGGTCGTTATCAACAGGGTATTAAGCTCGGTATATCCGGATACCGTTGTGGGGGTCATATATCAGAACAAGCAGTTTTCGCCTGTAGGAGATGGACATCTGGCACTGGCGCTTGCTTCGGACAAGGCAACGGCAGCATGCTATAAGGCGGCGGATGAAGCTATGAGCGGACATACCAATGTGGGTAACTGTGTGTACTTCAGGACACCGATCGAAGGACTTACGGGCATACAGATCGGCGGGCATATATTCTATTGATGTGTAGGGAAGAACAGATATTATATTTTATCCTAAGCAGAGTATCGGACAAGGTGGAAAAATGGAGCATATCGAAAAAAACTATCCTATCCTGTATCGCAAGAGAATAATACCGGATGAATGTGTGGAGCTTAAGGATGATATCATCCTGTATATGGATGATGTGATGCTTGTCACGAAATGGCAGACCCTTAAGCCGCGTAAGGACTTTCATCACGGATACTCGCTGTATCTGTTCGGTGAGGGTATCAAGGTCAGTAAGTTCTTAAGAGAGGACGGCTCCCTGTACTACTGGTATTGCGATATAGTTGATTTTACGGAGAACAGGGAAGAGAACACATTGACAGTTACCGACCTGCTGGTTGACATAACACTGGATTCCGACAACAGGCTTGATGTGCTTGATGTGGATGAACTGGTTGAAGCATTTAATAAAGGGCTTATCACGGACGGTCAGTTCCACAGGTCGGTCGAAAGACTGGGAATGCTGATAGGATCGGTACATGATGGCAACTTCGCTGATTATATGGCGATTATAGACAAATATGAATAAGAATATGATTTAGCCTGCTTCAGCGTTCTTACGAACTTTGCATTGCAGGAATGATTCTTTACACAACGGTCTTTTTTTAGTATAATATCCATTAGTGCTAAGAGAGGAATCAGAATGAAGGGGAGCAGGAGTCATATAAGAGTATTATCCTATATCACGCAATTTGCCCTTAATATGCTGGTTCCTATTTTTATATGTTCGGCAATAGGGTATTATATAGACAGTAAATTCGGAACAAGCGTCTTTTTTATAATCCTGTTTTTTGTCGGTGCGATAGCAGGGGCGCGTAATATATATATTCTGGCCAAGAGAGAATATACCCATGACGGGAACGACAGGGAAGATGAAAATTGACAGGACTTTGGCATACATGCTCATAGGCATTCTTGCCTTCGGCATCCTTTGTCAGCTTGCCATAGTGTGGTTTGTATCTAAGAAGCTTCTTTTTACCGTCGGATTATGGGTAGGGATCGCAACTGCCTGTGTCTATGCGTATCATCTCTGGTGGTCGCTTGAACGTAATCTTACCGTTAATGCGGATAATGAAAAGGGAGCAACCGTTTTTTCGCTTAAGCATAGTATCTTAAGGTATCTGGGCGTTATGTTAGTGCTTGCAGGGCTATGGTTTATGGGCGGCATTACTGCGATGCTTGCGGGCTTCCTCGGCGTGATGGGAGCGAAAGTGGGTGCGTATCTGCAGCCCTTGATATTAAAGCTGACAGACAGGTACAGAAGTAAGAGAACAGATGGCTGACGGTCTGCGGTCAGGTCATTTGATAATATTTTCACACAGGATAAGGAGGTGGGTCTATGAATCCGATATTACTTGCGGCGGATGATGAAGTGGATTTTATGATTCACGGCATATTCTCATACAGCTTTTTCGGACAGAAGGTTTGGATAACGACGACTCACGTATGCACTCTCATAGTGCTGATCACTCTTATGATCTTCATGTATGTTGCGGGAAGAGTGATGAAGAAGGGCAAGGAGGTTCCCGAGGGCTTCCAGAACGTGGTGGAGCTTATAGTCGAGAAGCTTGACGGAATGGTAGATTCCACGATGGGTACTAAGGGTAAGAACTTCCGCAACTATATAGGTACGATCTTTATCTTTATCATTTTCAGTAATATATCGGGTCTTCTTGGACTAAGACCTCCGACAGCGGATTACGGTACGACGCTGCCGCTTGGTCTTATCACGTTCACACTCATATTCGTGACCAAGATAAGATACCAGAAGGTTACCGGATTCTTGAAGGGGCTGTGTGATCCCTGGCCGTTCTGGGCACCGATCAATATCATCGGCGACGTGGCGGTTCCGATATCGCTGTCGCTTCGTCTTTTTGCCAACATACTGTCAGGTACGGTCATGATGGCGTTGATCTACGGGCTGCTTAACAGGATCGCTTATGTATGGCCGGCAGCCTTGCATGTATACTTTGATCTGTTCTCGGGAGCGATACAGACATATGTGTTCTGCATGCTTACGATGACATATATCGCTGATGCGATGGGTGATTCTTAATCATTATTATTACATAACGGAGGAATGGATTATGGAATTCAACACTAACTTTATTCTCGGATGCTCGGCAATAGGTGCCGGACTTGCTGTTATAGCAGGTATCGGACCCGGTGTAGGTCAGGGTATTGCAGCCGGACATGCTGCGGCAGCAGTAGGACGTAATCCGGGAGCCAAGGGTGATATCACCGGTACAATGCTTTTGGGACAGGCCGTTGCCGAGACAACAGGTCTTTACGGTCTTCTTATTGCCATGATACTCATCTTTGTTAAGCCTCTGGCAAAATAAAGCCTTCATTTAGAGCATAACGGAAAGGAGGCAGAAGGTTGAATTTATATATAAAAGCAGGTCTTATACTTGCAACAGCCGAAGGTATGACCCCGAGACTGTTCGACCTTGACATGCAACTGTTGCATGATGCGTTGCTGACGCTCATTGCTGTGATCGCTTTATTTTTCTTTGCTTCGTATTTCTTCTTTAATCCTGCCAGAGAGTTCTTAAAGAAACGTCAGGATAAGATAAAGAGTGAGCTTGATGAAGCCAGGGAGAGCCTTGACAATGCAAGGGCACTTCGCAGTGAATACGAGCAGAAGCTTCATGATATAGACAAGGAAGCGGAATCTATACTCAGTGAGGCCAGAAGGAAGGCACTTGACAGTGAAGCCGCAACTATAGCCAGAGCCAAAGAGGAAGCATCGGGTATCATCGAGAGAGCCAATACAGAGGCTGAGCTTGAGAAGAAGCGCGTTGCGGACGATGTTAAGCGTGAGATGGTCTCAGTGGCATCCGCTATCGCAGGCAAGGTCATAGGACAGAATATGGACACCGAGGTGCAGGGTAAGCTTGTAGATGACACTTTAAAGGAGATAGGTGATAGTACATGGCTAAGCTGATATCCAAGACATACGGTGATGCATTGCTTGAGCTTGTTGAAGAAAAAGGGAACATGGATGATATGTTCGACGAGGTTAAGGCTTTGTCCGATATACTTAAGGACAATCCCGATTACGTGGAGCTTATCAATAACCCCAGGATAGATATGGACAATAAGATCGATGCCATAGAGAATGTCTTTAGGGGCAGGCTTTCGGACGATCTTACGGGTTTTTTGGTGACTGTGGTATCCAAGGGCAGATTCTCCGAGATAGATAAGATCTTTGAGTATTTTATGGATGAGGTCGACAAGCTTAAAGGCATAGGCACAGCCTATGTAACGACTCCCATGGAATTAAGCGCCGAGGAGAAGAAGAAGGTCGAGGAGAGACTCCTTCAGACCACATCATATAAGAGCATGAACATGAATTATATGATAGATGAGAGTCTCATAGGCGGCATGCGTATCAAGATCGGTGACAGAGTCGTAGACTCAAGCGTAAGCACCAAGATCGCAAAGCTTAAGCAGAGCTTGATTAATACAATGCTTGATTAGCACATATTACAGCAAAAGAAAGGAAAAGATCCATGAATTTAAGACCAGAAGAGATAAGTTCAGTCATCAAGGATCAGATCAAGAGATATTCTAAAGAGATGGAAGTATCCGATACCGGAACCGTCATTCAGGTTGCGGACGGGATCGCCCGTGTGCATGGTCTGAAGAAGGCTATGCAGGGTGAATTGCTTGAATTCCCCGGAGAGATATACGGAATGGTATTAAACCTCGAGGAGGACAATGTCGGTGCCGTTCTGCTCGGTAATCACAAGAATATCAATGAGGGTGATGTCGTTAAGACAACAGGCCGAGTCGTTGAGGTGCCGGTAGGTGATGCAATGCTCGGACGTGTAGTTAATGCCCTTGGTCAGCCTATTGATGGCAAGGGTCCCATAGAGACAGACAGGTATCGTCAGATCGAGAGAGTTGCATCCGGTGTAATCACCCGTAAATCAGTTGACACTCCCCTTCAGACAGGTATTAAGGCTATAGATTCCATGGTTCCCATAGGACGTGGCCAGAGAGAGCTTATAATCGGCGACAGACAGACAGGTAAGACGGCCATTGCCATAGATACCATCATCAACCAGAAGGGTCAGAATGTTAAGTGTATCTATGTGGCTATCGGACAGAAGGCTTCTACTGTTGCGAATATAGTTAAGACTCTTGAAGAGTACGGTGCGATGGCTTATACGACGGTTGTGGCTTCCACGGCCAGTGAGCTTGCGCCTTTGCAGTATATCGCTCCTTATTCGGGATGTGCCATCGGTGAGGAATGGATGGAAAAAGGAGAGGATGTCTTGATCATATATGATGACTTAAGTAAGCATGCTACCGCATACCGAACACTTTCGTTGCTCCTTAAGCGTCCCCCCGGGCGTGAAGCTTACCCCGGTGATGTATTCTACCTGCACTCAAGACTTCTAGAGCGTGCAGCCAGAATGAGTGAGGAGTACGGCGGAGGTTCACTTACGGCTCTTCCCATAATCGAGACGCAGGCAGGCGATGTGTCTGCATACATACCGACCAACGTTATATCCATCACGGATGGTCAGATATACCTTGAGACAGAGATGTTCAATTCGGGCTTCAGACCTGCCATCAATGCCGGACTTTCGGTATCGAGAGTCGGTGGAGCAGCTCAGATCAAGGCCATGAAGAAGATAGCAGCTCCTATCCGTGTAGAGCTTGCTCAGTACAGAGAGCTTGCCTCGTTCGCGCAGTTCGGTTCCGAGCTTGATGACGACACCAAGGAGAAGCTTGCGCAGGGCGAGAGAATACGAGAGATCTTAAAGCAGCCTCAATATAAGCCCATGCCTGTACAGTATCAGGTAATAATCATCTACGTGGCTACAAATAAGTACCTTCTTGATGTACCTGTAGGCGACATCACGAGATTCGAGACGGAACTGTTCGAATTCCTGGATACCAGGTATCCCGAGATACCGAAGAATATCGCCGAGGAGAAGCAGATATCGGATAAGACGGATGAATTGCTTAAGAAGGCAGTAGAGGAGTTCAAGGCACAGTTCAGATAAGCACTTTAATGATTGGAAGGTGATTACATATGGCGTCCATGAGAGACATTAAGAGACGCAGAAGCAGTATACAGAGTACCGGACAGATCACTAAGGCCATGAAGCTTGTGTCTACCGTCAAGCTGCAGCGTACCAAGCAGGCGGCTATCAACAGCAAGAGCTACTTCGATTACATGTATAAGACGGTCAGCTCGATGCTTGCCAAGGCAGGAGAGATCGATCATCCATATGTTAAGGGCAACGGACAGTTAAGGAAGGCTGTTGTGATGATAACGGGTAACAGAGGTCTTGCGGGCGGATATAACTCCAATGTGGTTAAGTTACTGACCGGAAGCGAGTTAAAGAAGGAAGATCTGGTGATATATACTCTCGGTAAAAAGGGCAGAGAAGCCATGAACAGGAGAGGATATGAGTTGTCGGACGATTATTCTTCCATGATCGATGCGCCGGAATACGTTGATGCCATGAGGTTAAGCTCCGTGCTGCTTAATGCCTATAAGGCAGGAGAGATCGGGGAGATATATCTGGCATATACGAATTTTAAGAATACGGTAGTCCATGAGCCCAAGCTTATTAAGCTTCTTCCGGTAGATGAAAAAGGCGGTATAGAAGGACCCATAGAGGATGACGGTAAGGCATATGCGCCCATGAACTTCGAGCCCGAAGAAGAAGAGGCATTGGAGCTGATCATACCCAAGTATGTTACAAGTATAATCTACGGAGGCATGATAGAGTCGGTAGCCAGTGAGAACGGTGCGAGAATGCAGGCTATGGACAATGCAACCACCAATGCCGAAGAGATGATAGAAAAGCTGACCCTGCAGTACAACAGAGCGCGTCAGGGCTCTATCACGCAGGAGCTTACGGAGATCATTGCAGGTTCACAGGCACAGAATTAGTGTTAATTGTTAAGTAAGAAAGGATAAAAGTATGGCTGACATGCATATAGGCAAGATTACGCAGATCATCGGAGCCGTGTTGGACATCAAGTTCAGAGAGGGAGAGTTACCCGAGATCAACGAAGCGATCACTATCACGAGATCGGATGACAGTAAGCTTACTGTTGAGGTATCACAGCATCTTGGCGATGATACGGTAAGATGTATAGCGATGGGACCTACGGATGGTCTTGTGAGAGGAATGGATGCGTATGCAACGGGAGCGCCTATCACCGTTCCCGTCGGAGAGAATACACTGGGCAGAATGTTCAACGTGTTGGGTGAGCCTATAGATAATAAACCGGCACCCGAGACCGATACATATGAGCCCATACACAGACCTGCTCCCGAATTCGTAGAGCAGGCAACCGAGGCAGAGATCCTAGAGACAGGTATCAAGGTCGTGGATCTTCTCTGTCCTTACCAGAAGGGTGGTAAGATCGGACTCTTCGGTGGAGCCGGAGTGGGCAAGACGGTCCTTATACAGGAGCTTATACGTAATATTGCCACAGAGCATGGCGGATATTCCGTGTTCACGGGTGTCGGAGAGCGTACAAGAGAGGGTAATGACCTCTACTATGAGATGAAGGAGTCCGGGGTTATAGATAAGACCACGATGGTCTTCGGTCAGATGAACGAGCCGCCCGGAGCCAGAATGAGAGTCGGACTTACCGGACTTACTATGGCAGAGTATTTCAGAGATAAAGCAGGTAAGGATGTTCTGCTTTTCATAGATAATATCTTCAGATTCACGCAGGCAGGTTCCGAGGTGTCGGCACTTTTGGGCCGTGTTCCTTCAGCCGTTGGATATCAGCCTACTCTGCAGACGGAGATGGGCGCTTTGCAGGAGCGTATAACATCCACCAAGAACGGTTCCATCACCTCCGTTCAGGCCGTATATGTGCCTGCGGATGACCTTACGGACCCTGCACCGGCCACGACATTCGCACATCTGGATGCCACCACGGTGCTTAGCAGATCCATAGTTGAGCTTGGTATATATCCTGCCGTTGATCCTCTTGAGTCAACATCCCGCATCCTTGATCCAAGGATCGTAGGTGAGGAGCATTACAAGGTTGCCAGAGGTGTGCAGGAGATACTTCAGAAGTATAAGGAATTACAGGATATCATAGCAATCCTTGGTATGGATGAGCTTGGTGAAGAGGATAAGCTTGTGGTTGCAAGAGCACGTAAGATCCAGAGATTCCTGTCACAGCCGTTCTTCGTAGCAGGCCAGTTCACAGGCTTAGAGGGTAAGTATGTTCCCGTAGCCGAGACGATCAGAGGCTTCAAGGAGATAATCGAAGGCAAGCATGATGATATTCCCGAGAGTTACTTCCTTAATGCCGGAAGCATTGATGATGTGGTTGCCAGAGTAAAATAATCATAGTTGGAGACAGTGAGACAGTTATGGCAGATAACAGCAATACATTCAAAGTCAGAGTTATCACACCGGACAGGACTTTCTTCGAGGGAGAAGCCCTGATGGTGGAATTCAATACCACCGAGGGTGAGATAGGTATATATAAGAATCACGTACCGATGACTGTAATAATCCGTCCCGGAGTACTTACCATAACCGGAGAGGATGTCAAAAAGGCCGCACTTCATTCGGGCTTTGTGGAGATATTGCAGGATAGCGTCACAATTCTGGCGGAAGTGATAGAGTGGCCCGACGAGATCGATGAGATGCGTGCTATGGCTGCTAAGGAGCGCGCGGAGAGACTTCTGTCCGAGAGAGATCCCAAGACGGATATAGCAAGGGCAGAGACCGCCTTAGCGCGCGCAATGGCACGAATCAATGTTATAAAATAGGATTTCCTTTGTTTTATGAAGAAAACAGGTATAAGAATAAGTGTTATAATCATCACCTTTGTTATAGCACTTATTTTTTTCTCCAAATTATATAATCAGGGCACCACGGATATAACTGTAGAGATGAGT
Source organism: uncultured Lachnospiraceae bacterium (assembly GCA_905235845.1). Taxonomy (GTDB): domain Bacteria; phylum Bacillota; class Clostridia; order Lachnospirales; family Lachnospiraceae; genus Colinaster. The sequence continues at coordinate 12,462 of CAJONG010000019.1, read as the reverse complement.
GAACCGACTCTGCCGGTAGTCTATATGGATATAGACGGTCTGCGTGTCAATGAGATGCACGGTTATCTGTCTTCAGTGGATTGCAGTACCCTAAGAGAGGCTGTTACTCCCGTTACTGAGGACAGGAACGTCTCGTTTATCATAGATAAGTATGACAACGGCATACTTGAGATGAATGTGGAAGTCAGGAGTGTAGACGGGCAACGTCTCATAGAAGATACCAAGATCATACATTATGATGATTACAAGGACTATATCAGCACAAGCCTTCAGCTTAAGGATCTGATAGAGAAAGAGAAGGAGTATAACCTTATCATTAAGCTTAAGCTTATAGACAACAGAGAGGTCAGCTATTATACCAGAATAGTCATCAATAACGAAGCGTACAGCCGCGATAAGCTTGACTTTGTAATGGATTTCTCAAGAAAGACTCTTGATAAGGAGAATATCAAGGAGTTGGCGACATACATGGAGCCTTCATCCGATGCGGACAATTCAGACCTTGGATATATCAATATCAATAACAGTATGAGTCAGCTCACATGGGGCAATATGACAGATCTTAAGACCAATGGCGGTTATGGAGCCTATATCAAAGAGATCGGTGACACAATGGCCTCCATTGAACTTAAGTATCAGCTCAGTGCAGGCAGCGGAAGGGATGAAAGAACCTATAATGTCACGGAATACTACAGGATACGTAAGACGGATAAGAGGTTCTATCTGCTGTCGTTCTCAAGGAAGCTTGATCGGATATTTACCATGGATAAGGATAACTTCGAGGATGACAGGATCATATTCGGTATTGAGGGAGATGAGCCGGATATTCTTGAGAGCGAAGGAGGAGAGATAGTCGCCTTTGTCAACGAAGGGCGATTATACAGCTATAATCTGGCGGATAATAAGCTCATAAGGCTCTTTGCCTTTTTCGATAAGCCCGAGGATGATCTAAGATCCAGATACAGGGGCAGTGATATTAAGATACTTACAGTCGAAGAAAACGGGAATATATCATTCCTCGTATACGGATATATGAACAGGGGTATACACGAAGGAGAAGTGGGAGTAGAAGTATACTATTACGACAGTCTGCTAAATACCGTAGAGGAAAGGGCTTTTCTGCCCTATGATAAATCCTCTGATATCTTAAGGTGCGATATGGAGAAACTAAGCTTCCTCAATGCGGGGGGCGACCTTTTCCTGTTCCTTGACGGGATAATATATAAGATAATACCGGGGATGCAGGATGAATCCATAATAGCCAAGGATGTCAACGAGGAGACCTTCTTCGTATCAGGAGCACAGCAGGAGATAGTATGGCAGCAGCCTGATAAAAGCGAGAATGATATGTATACGGAGCTGTCTGTCATGAGTCTGGTGAACGGAGAGACGGATGTGGTGCGCAGTGCCATAGGAGAGTATCTTAAGCCTATAGGCTTTATGAATGAAGACCTCATATACGGCATATGCTCCAAGCAGGATATGATACGCAATAAGCTGGGGGACACTGTATTCCCCATGAACAGAGTGCTGATACGTTCAGGGGAGGGTAAGATACTTAAGGAATACAGTGAAGAGGGCATATACATAACACAGGGCATCATAGACGGGACCCAGATCACGCTTAAAAGGGTGGAGATGACCGGTGAGGACGGAGAGTTCAAAGAGGTATCAGATGACCACATAACAAGCAATCTTGAGCAGAAGGTGGGCAAGAATACACTCACGTATAATCAGACGGAGGAGTACGGCAGGATAGTCAGCTTAAAGCTTAAGAATGTGCCCGACCTTAAGGCGATGAAGCTGCTTACCCCCAAGGAGGTTCTGTATGAGGGCGGAAGAGAGATAAGGCTTGAGGATGTAGAGAGTAAGGACAGATTCATGGTATACGGTGACGGAGAGGTAGTGGGTATATACGATAAGCCCGCACAGGCTGTTGCCGAGGCATATGAGATCAGAGGAACCGTAATGGATACATACGGCAATGAGATCTACAGAAGGGGAGAGACCGTTGCCAGGAATCAGATAATGGCCATTAAGGAGAAGCAGATCACCGAGGAAAAGGACTCAATGGCCGTATGTCTTGATACGATGCTGCAGGTGGCGGGTATATCACGTAATACGGAATACATGCTGTCGGCCGGACAGAGCGCATATGAGATACTTGATAATAACATAGAAGATGCATATATCTTAAATCTTACAGGCTGTCCCATGGATGTAATGCTATATTATGTTAACCAAGATATACCGGTGCTTGTGTATATGGATGATAAGACCACAATGCTGATAGTCGGCTTTAACGAACAGAACATTGTGGTCATGGATCCCGTTAAGGGTGAGATATATAAGATCGGTCGCAAAGACTCCAAGGAGCTTTTCGAGAATAACGGCAACAGGTTCTTAACCTATGCCTTTAAGAACAATGATTAAGCTCCCCGTTCTTGTATCTTGCTACTATATTCTGGATACGCTCGGAAGGGATGAGAAGGTCGCTTATTGATGAATCATGATTGAGTGTATCGATTATATAGGCGATATATTTGCTCATATCGCAGCTTATATACCAGTCACGATCCAGAAGCTCCTTTGGCTGGTATACAAGGTTGGTCGTAAGTACCTTGGTGATCATTCCCTTATCACAGCATTCGTCAAATCTGGACAGACCGTTGGTGAACAGCCCGAATGTGGAGAAGACGAATATCCTTGCCGCATTCCTCTTCTTAAGTTCCGTAGCGACCTCTATCATGCTGTCACCGGACGAGATCATATCATCTATGATTATGATATCCTTACCCTCCACGCTGGCGCCTAAGAATTCATGGGCGATTATGGGATTACGTCCGCCGACTACTCTGGTATAGTCTCTTCTCTTATAGAACATTCCCATATCAAGCCCTAAGACGTTAGCGATATATATGGCTCTTCCCATGCCTCCCTCATCGGGACTGACGATCATCATATGGTCCGCATCCAGCACAAGATCGTTTACATTGTTAAGTAAGCCTTTAATAAATTGATACGCAGGCTGTATAGTCTCGAAACCGTTAAGAGGAATGGCATTCTGGACTCTCGGATCATGGGCATCAAAGGTTATGATGTTGTCCACGCCCATTTTGATAAGCTCTTGAAGAGCCAGAGCACAGTCAAGGGATTCTCTTGCTGTTCTTTTGTGCTGACGGCTTTCGTACAGAAAGGGCATTATGACGGTTATGCGTCTTGCTTTGCCGCCAACTGCCGCTATGATCCGCTTAAGATCCTGATAGTGATCATCAGGTGACATGTGGTTGACATAACCACCCATAGAATATGACAGAGAGTAGTTGCAGACATCGACCATAATATACAGGTCGGTTCCTCTGACGGATTCGAGTATCTCGCCCTTGGCTTCACCGGAACCGAATCTCGGTACTTTTGTCGCCAGTATGTATGAATCTCTCTGGTAACCGGAGAAGGCAATACTGTTCTTGTGCTCATTCTCGCGTTCGGTCCTCCATTTGACCAGGTATGAATCAACCTTCTGCCCTAAGTCCATACAACTGTTCATGGGAATGATCCTTAGGGAGCCTACGGGTATGGATTCCAGATTCCTCTTTTCCTCGCGTTTTTCATTGCCGGAATTGCTCATTGGAAAAAGATCCTCTCTTTCTTTACAATTATTATATTAATGATAAATGATCATATGATCTATTCTGCGAATTTATGCGCAATCCTGATATCAGGACCCGATAATCTGCAGAAGGTAAAATCTCCGGTAAGCCTTGAAAATATCCTGTCGGTATAGCGTTCCTGCAGCTCCTCTAAGGACAGATTGGTCGATATAATGATGGAACGCCTGCGCAGGGCACGCTCGTTAAGTAATGAGAAAAGAGCGGCTATCGTAAAATTGTTGGTGATCTCGGTTCCGAGGTCGTCTATTATCAACAGCTCGCAGTCATATAAAAGCTCGTCCCCGGGCTTATCTTCGTCGCTTCTTTCGCTTTTACCGTAGCCCTTGTCGAAGGTTGCCCTGGCAAGTTCATCGATCAAAGCGGAAGAACTGAAGTATACTACCGAGTGACCTATATCAAGCAGTTCCCTCGCCACACAGGAAGATAACATAGATTTACCGGTTCCTACTGTACCATATAATAGAAGATTTTGGTAGTCCGAATTAAAATCCCTTACAAAGGCTTTTGCTTTTTGAACCGATTCCCTGAAGCGCGTAAGATCCTCGCCTAAGTAGTATCTTTCGCTCATCATATCGAAGGAAACGCCGTCTAAGGATGCCCTGATATTGGATTGATCATAGAGAAGAGATATCTCCTTACGCACGAAGCAACGGCACTTTTTATTGCCAATATATCCCGTGTCCTTACAATCCGGACATTTATATGGGATATTAAGATAATCCTTATTAAGACCTGCGGCTGTAAGCAGCCTCTCCTTCTCATTCTTAAGGGATGAGATATGTGCTGACAGCTCGCCGACTGCGCTCTTATCGCCTGCAAGAGCCTTTTTGGTATACTCAAGTCCAAGCCTGCCTATCTGCTCGGACAGCTCCTTATAGCCCGGAACGGACGAATTGACATATGAGGTGCGTCTTGCAAGCTCCTTCTCTGCCTCAAGCCGGTCATCGTCATACTGTCTGCGTATTCTGTCATATTGAATGTTGGTTAGTGCCATATATATCTCCGGATCAGTTAGACAGAAGCTTCTGTTCTAATACGTTAAAGTCATAATCATTCTGCTCGAATTGATGGAACATCGTGGATGTCTGCTTCCTGCGGGTACTTTTCTTAGTCCTGTCATCTCCCTGGCGGTCAGTATCGCTATCAAAGGAAGATGTATATTCACGAGCCTTCTTAACCGTGTCAATACCTCTCTCCGCCCAGTCAATGGCCACCTTATCCATATAGGCGAAGTTCTTCTTACCTCTTGATACACAGAACTGGAGCAGATAATCTATGAGTTCCTCCGAGAACTTAAGCTCGTCACAGTAAAAAAGGATAGATCTGATGTCATTGGCACTTAAGGTCTTCTTAAGGTACTGCTCGGCTATGAATATAAGCTGCGGTGTATCCTTACGATTCTTAAAAGACCTAAGGTCTTCGAGAGAATAGTCGGGACGAACGAACGTCACAGCGGGCTTTGCCGAAGCTATCGGAGCAACAGGCGCAGCCGAAGCTATCGGAGTAACAGTTGCAGCCGACGCAACAGGAGCAACGTAAGCAGCCGGTGAGGGCATAGAAGCGGAAGGCTCAAAAAGCCTTATACCGACGATCCCGCCGTTGCTGTCATAATCTAAAGAGAGTATCCTTTTTTTCTCCCAATATCTTAATGCACGGCATACATCCTTTTCCGTATGATTGAATTTATCGGCGATATCGCTGATATTGGTCTGTCTCCCCGAACCTATCATGCGTATCAGATAAAGATATACCTTGATCTGGCAGTCGTTGGCATCAGCTAAGAAATCGTCAATGAAAAGATTGGAGACCGTGATGCTGCCGGGGTCACAGTCCCTGTAAAGTGTTAATTCACACATAATTACTCCCACAAATATATTTTAGACAATGGCAATTATAACACAGCAATCCACAAAATAAAATAGCACGATGCGCCGCAAACCCTTATAAAACGGGCGTTTCTTAAGGTTGTGGATAATGTGGAGAATGTGGATATATATGTATGAACACCCCCGGGTCATGTAAAACACTGAATGATTATGTAAAAAAATATCCACAAGAATTAGTATCATCGGAGATACTAAAATTTGTGGATAAAGTGGATAACTACAGACCGAGGATGCTTTCTCCGACTTTTACTATGTCTCCGGCACCCATAGTTATTAACAGGTCTCCCGAAGAACATTTTTCCAGACAGAAATTCTCGATCTCATCAAAGCTGGGGAAATAATAACACTCGCTACCCATCTCTAAAAGCCTGGCCTGCAAGTCTCTGGAGGATATTCCTATCGTGTTCTTCTCTCTTGCCGCATAGATGTCCGCAAGTATAATAACATCTGCTATCGAAAGACTTTTGGCGAAATCATCAAGAAAAGCCTTTGTCCTGGTATATGTATGAGGCTGGAAGACTACGAAAAGTCTGTTGTGCTTAAAATTCCTGGCGCTGTTAAGAGTGGATGCGATCTCGGTGGGATGATGCGCATAGTCATCTATGACAGTCACTTCCCCGACACTTCCCTTGTACTCGAAGCGCCTGTCGGTCCCGTGAAAATCACCGATGAGCTTTATAGCCTTGCTTATGGGGATATCGCACAGAGTGGCGCAGCAGAGTGCCGCCATGGAATTGGCCACGTTATGCCTGCCCGGAACCGCAAGTGTGACCGTATAGGTTCCGTCGGGACAGTGCAGGGTATAGGTGGCATTGCTGTGGTCATCGTAGCTTATGTCGGTGGCATGGAATGTATCGCTGTCATTAAAACCGAATGTATATATATTGCAGGGAAGATCCCCTGTTATCTCTTCAAGATCATCGATCTCGCCGTTTATAACAAGCGCGCCGTCCATGGGAAGTAAAGATGCGAATCTTAAGAAGGAGTGGCGGATATCATCAATATCCTTGAAGAAGTCCATATGATCTTCTTCTATATTGAGTATAAGAGCTATACGCGGGAAAAAGCTTAAGAAGCTGTTGGTATACTCACAGGCCTCCGTTACGAAGTACTTCGAGTGTCCTATCCTTATATTACCGCCGATGCTCTTAAGCATACCGCCTACGGAAAGCGTAGGGTCTAAGTCACACCCGAGAAGGATCTCTGATATCATGGAGGTGGTCGTGGTCTTGCCGTGGGTGCCGCTTATGGCTATGGGCAGGTCAAAATTCTTCATTATCTCGCCTAAAAGCTCCGCTCTTGACAGGCTGGGGATACCAAGCCTTGTCATCTCGATCCATTCGGGATTGTCCTTATGTATGGCAGCCGTATACACATACAGATCTATATCGGGAGTGATGTTGGTGGTACGCTGCCCGATATATACCTTAATGCCCTTATTCTCCAGTGCGGCGGTCAGGGATGAGGCCTTCATATCAGAGCCCGACACCTTAAATCCCCTGCTGTGCAGGATCTCGGCAAGCCCGCTCATGCTGATGCCGCCGATACCGCAGAAAAATACGTGTATTGGCTTATTAAAATCGATCTGAAACATTTTGTTCTCCAATCCGCTTTTTTGACAACTGTAATTCTATCGCAAATCGGCATAAAAAACAATTGTGTACGTTACAGTATGAAAGTCGGTTCAAGGTTATGTAAAATTGAACAAAAATTTTTAGATTCTTTCTGAAATTTTGTAAAAATTATTCACAATTTGGGGCTAATGTGCTATAATTTCAATACAATTATTTCAAAAAAGCATTACGGGAGGAAGGACATGATCAAGAAAGAGATGATTGCAATGCTTCTTGCGGGAGGTCAGGGAAGCAGACTGGGAGTGCTGACATCTAAAGTAGCCAAGCCGGCAGTTTCATTTGGCGGCAAGTACAGGATAATTGATTTTCCGTTAAGCAACTGTATCAATTCCGGAGTAGATACCGTAGGTGTACTGACACAGTATCAGCCCTTAAGGCTGAATACGCATATCGGTATCGGTATTCCGTGGGATCTGGATCGTAACATAGGAGGAGTGACGGTTCTTCCACCCTATGAGAAGATAGGCAATACCGACTGGTATACGGGAACGGCCAATGCCATATATCAGAACATAGATTATATGGACAGCTTCAATCCCGAGTATATCCTTATTCTTTCGGGTGACCATATATACAAGATGGATTATGAGGTCATGTTGGACTTCCATAAGCAGAATAAGGCGGACTGTACCATAGCCGTTATGCCGGTTCCCATAGAGGAAGCGAAGCGCTTCGGTATCATGATAACCGATGAGAACAGGCGTGTAACGGATTTCGAGGAGAAGCCGGAGAATCCAAGGAGCAACCTTGCATCCATGGGTATATATATCTTCAACTGGAGCACCCTAAGAGAGGCCCTGGTAGAGAAGGCACAGGTGCCGAACCTTGATTTCGGTAAGCATATCATCCCATATTGCCACGAGAAGGGTTCACCGATGTATGCCTATGAATTCAATGGATACTGGAAGGATGTCGGGACTCTTAATTCATATTGGGAGGCCAATATGGAGCTTATAGATATCGTTCCGGAGTTCAACCTCTATGAGGAATACTGGAAGATATACACCAAGAGTGAAGCCCTTCCGCCTCAATACTATGCACCCGGAAGTGTCATAGATAAGAGCATCGTGGGCGAGGGCACGGATATATACGGTCAGGTATATAATTCCGTGATAGGATGCGGAGTCACCATAGGACGCGGAAGTGTCATAAGAGATTCGATAGTGATGAACAATACTGTGATAGGTGACGGCTGTGAGCTTAATAAGGTCATAGTTGCGGAGAATGTGGCTATCGGCAACGGAAGCAGATTCGGAATAGGTGACGAAGTCGACAATGAGACCGATCCTCATATCTACAATCACGGACTTGTGTGCATAGGTGAGAAGAGTGTCATTCCCGATAATATTACCGTGGGCAAGAATGCCTGCATATTTGGCGCTACCGAGGAGTCGGATTATGAAGACAGGTATCTGGCAAGCGGTAAGACTTTGATTAAGGCAGGTGAAGAACAATGAGAGCGATAGGAATCATACTTGCCGGTGGCAATAACCACCGAATGAAGGAATTGTCGGCTAAGCGTGCGGCAGGTGCAATGCCGATAGCAGGAAGCTACAGAGCCATTGATTTTACCTTAAGTAACATGTCCAACTCCCATATTCAGAAGGTGGCCGTATTCACACAGTACAATGCCAGAAGCCTTAATGAGCACCTAAGCTCATCCAAGTGGTGGGATTTCGGACGTAAGCAGGGCGGACTCTTTGTATTCACCCCTACTGTGACAGCCGAGAACAGTCTGTGGTTCAGAGGTACAGCCGATGCCATATACCAGAATCTGGACTTCCTTAAGTCGTCCCACGAACCCTATGTAGTCATAGCTTCTGCGGATTGTGTATATAAACTGGACTATAATAAAGTTTTGGAGTATCATATTGAGAAGAAGGCCGACATAACTGTTGTATGTAAGGATATGCCGGCAGACATGAATGTGGAGAGATACGGCACCGTCAAGATGAATGAGGAGTGTCAGATCGAGGAGTTCGAGGAGAAGCCCATCGTGGCCAAATCGAATACCATTTCATGCGGTATATATGTTATCAGACGAAGACTTCTGATAGAGATGATTGAGAGATGCGCTGAGGAGGACAGATTTGATTTTGTACGTGATGTTCTCATCAGATATAAGGATCAGAAGGGTATATACGGATATAAGCATAAGGAATACTGGAAGAATATCGCCACTATAGGTGATTACTTCGAAGCTAACATGGACTTCCTTAAGGCTGAGGTCAGGGACTATTTCTTCAAGCAGTATCCGGATATCTATTCGAAGGTTGATGATCTGCCGCCCGCCAAGTTCAATCAGGGTGCGCGTATCAGCAACAGCCTTATAAGCAGCGGTACCATAGTGAATGGTTCCGTAGAGGATTCGGTTGTGTTCCGCAAGACTTTCATCGGTAATAACTGCACTATCAAGAATTCGATCATTTTGAATGATGTCTATATCGGTGATAATTCATATATAGAGAACTGCATTGTGGAGAGCCACGGAACGGTCAGAGCCAATTCGTACCATAAAGGAGAGAACGGTATCGAGATTGTGATGGAAAACAGTGACCGATACGTGATGTAGTGCCACCTTGCGAGTTAAGGGTCGACAACGCAAACGGAGGTATGTCATGAAGATCACGAATGTCAGAGTACGCAAGATTACCAAGGAAGGCAAGATGAAAGCGGTTGTATCCGTCACCTTAGATGATGAATTCGTTGTTCACGATATCAAGGTGATCGAGGGAGAGAAGGGGTTATTCATCGCGATGCCCAGCAAGAAGTCCGCGGACGGAGAGTACAGGGATATAGCTCATCCCATCAACTCCGCCACCAGAGAGAAGTGGCAGCAGGAGATTCTTGAAGCATATGAGAAGGCTTTGCTTTTGCCCGATGAGGAGGTAGGTTAAGATCATAAAGGCTGCGGCTGGTCCGCAGCTTTTTTGCGTTAAGGGTAAGCCTGTGATAAAATACAGGAAAATGGAGAGACAGATTATGTATCTTATAGCGGGTCTGGGTAATCCGGAGGAAAAGTACAGGGGAACAAGGCATAATATCGGATTCGATACATTGGATGCACTGGCAGAAAGGCATGACATTAAAGTTACTGCAGGTCAATGCAGGGCTCTGACCGGCAAGGGCTACATATGCGGAGAGAAGGTTCTGCTGATCAAGCCTCTTACCTATATGAATAACAGCGGAGAGAGCATCTCATTGCTTGCGGATTATTATAAAGCAGATGTTAAGAAGGATCTGATAGTCATATATGATGATATAGCACTGCCGGTAGGAAAGCTGCGCATAAGACCGGAAGGCAGTGCGGGCGGGCACAACGGAATCAAGAGTATCATCGCAGGGCTCGGAACACAGGATTTTGGCAGAGTGAGGATCGGAGTGGGAGATAAGCCTGAGGGTCGGGATCTGGTCGATCACGTACTCGGCAGATTCTCATCCTCGGACAGATTTGTGATAGATGAGACGATAGTAAGGGCTTGTGATGCCATAGAGACGATCCTTACTGACGGTGTTGATGCCTCGATGAACAGATTCAACTGACGATATGAATACAATTCTTAAACCGGTTAAGGACTGGGCTCAGTATGATGAGGCTGCCCGGGGACTTAATAAGAAGCAGAACGTTCTCATAACGGGATGTATAGAATCCCAGAAAATCAATATGATGGAAAGCCTGTGCGATGATGATAGGGTCATGGCGAAAAACAGGCTTATTTTGACGTATTCACAGCAGCGGGTAAGAGAGATATGTGAGGATCTTAAGCTCTATGAGCGCAATGTCCGAATCTTCCCGGGCAAGGACCTGATATTCTATCAGGCGGATATCCATGGCAACAAATTAACGACCGACAGAATGGCTGTTATAAGGCGGCTGATATCGGGAAGCGCCACAACGGTGGTGACAACCTTCGATGCGATAATGACGCACATGGTACCTAAGGAGTATTATGAATCATATATCATACATATCGGCAAGGGTGATACTGTAAGTGAGAAGGAGCTTATCACATCGCTTACCGATATGGGGTATGAACGTCTGCCGCAGGTTGAGGACAGGGGACAGTTCTCCGTAAGGGGTGGGATCATTGACATATTCGATCCCACACAGGATTCACCTTACAGGATAGAGCTGTGGGGAGAGGATGTTGAGTCGGTAAGGTCCTTTGATATAGACAGTCAGCGCTCATACGAGATATTACAGAATATAGAGGTCTATCCGGCCACGGAGCTTGTCATGTCCGCAGATATGTTAAGCAGGGGCTTAAAGGCCATAGAGAAGGATGCAAAAAGGGTGTCCGATAAGCTTAGGAAGGATTTTAAGACTGAGGAAGCCCACAGAGTGGATGTGACCTTTAAGAATCTTAAGGATGATATAACGGAATTCGGCAGGATCAGGAATCTTGAAAGCTATATCGATTATTTCTATGACAGGACTGCTCTTTTCACGGATTATTTTGATCCCGATGACACTCTTATAGTGATAGATGAGCCGGCGAGAGTATCCGAGCATATACAGGCAGTGGAATATGAATTTGACGAAAGCATGAAGTCAAGACTTCTGCTTGGTTATATCCTTCCGGGACAGACAGGGATACTGTCCGGGTCCAAGGTAGCACTTAAGGCATGTGAGAGATTCGCGGGACTCATGTTGTCGACCATGGATGACAGAAATAGATTATGTAAACCGGATATAAAGGTTAACATAACTGCAAAATCCGTTGCGCCCTATAAGGGACACTTTGATATCCTGCTTAAAGACCTTGTAAGATACAGGAAAAACGGCTTTAAGGTAGTGGTCATCTCCGGTTCGAGAACCAGAGCAGAGAGACTTTCATCGGATCTGCGTGATAATGACATCGCGGCCATATACTCGGACGATCCGTACAGAGAGCTTGTGCCCGGTGAAGCTCTGTGCATGCAGGGAAGCCTAAGGAGCGGCTTCGAATATCCGATGCTTAAGTTCGTCGTCATATCGGAGAGCGACATATTCGGCTCCTTAGAGAAGAAGAAGCGTAACAGGCAGAAGTATAAGGGGCAGAAGATAACTGATTTTGGCGAACTTAAGGCGGGAGATTATGTGGTCCATGTGGATCATGGGATAGGAATATACAAGGGGATAGAGAAGGTCGAGGCAGGCGGTGTCACCAAGGATTATATGAAGATCGAATATAAGGACGGCGGCATCTTATAAGTGCTTGCCACATCCTTTGATTCGGTTCAGAAGTATGCCTCTGTGGATACTGCCAAAAAGCCTAAGATCAATAAGTT
>CAJONG010000018.1 GCA_905235845.1 uncultured Lachnospiraceae bacterium | reverse complement strand
CCCGGCACAGATCCCGGAAACGTTACAGACCCCGGTGCGATAACCGATCCTTTTGAAGAGATCGGTCGTGACCCCGACGACGGATTTGAAGATTGACAGGTTTAACGACCAAAAGAAAGGCACATTCAAATTAATGAGCAGTAAACAAGAATTGATCAGAAATTTTTCGATAATAGCGCATATAGACCACGGCAAGTCCACCCTTGCAGACAGGATACTTGAGCAGACGGAATCCGTTTCCAAGAGGGAAATGGAGGATCAGGTACTCGACAATATGGATCTTGAGCGCGAGCGCGGAATAACAATAAAAGCGAGAGCGGTCAAAATTCTTTATAAAGCGGACGACGGACAGGAATATATCTTTAACCTTATCGACACCCCCGGGCACGTTGACTTCAACTATGAGGTTTCAAGATCGCTCAACGCCTGCGAAGGAGCTCTTCTCGTTGTAGATGCGAGTCAGGGTATAGAGGCTCAGACGCTCGCCAACGCCTATCTTGCGATAGACGCCGGACTTGAGATCGTTCCGGTCATCAATAAGATCGATCTTCCCGCCGCCGATATTGAGGGGTGCAGAAAGGAAATAGAGGATATTATCGGTATTCCGGAGGATTGCCCCGCAATATCAGCTAAAACCGGACTCAATATCGAGGACGTTTTGAAAAAGGTGGTTACGGATATACCCGCGCCTAAGGGTGATGAAAACGCACCCTTGAAGGCTCTCATTTTCGATTCCTATTATGACTCTTATCTCGGCGTAGTGGTTTATATCAGAGTGTTTGAGGGAAGCGTAAAAGCCGGAGACAAAATCAAAATGATGAACACAGGCGCCCTCTTTGACGTCGTCGAGGTCGGTACCATGGGCACGTTCGGTCTTGTAAAAACCGAGTCACTCTCCGCCGGAGAGGTCGGTTACATAACCGCAAGCATCAAAAACGTTGCCGATACGCGCGTAGGTGATACCATAACACTTGCCGAAAATGAAACCGAAAGCGCGCTTCCCGGATTTAAAAAGGCGCTTCCGATGGTGTATTCGGGAATTTATCCGGCGGACGGATCAAAATACGGCGATCTGCGCGACGCGCTTGAAAAGCTCAGGCTCAACGACGCATCTCTTTCATTCGAGCCCGAGACCTCGACCGCTCTCGGATTCGGCTTCAGATGCGGCTTTCTCGGACTTCTTCACATGGACGTTATCGAGGAGAGGATAGAGCGCGAATTCAACCTTGACCTTATAACCACAGCTCCGAGCGTTATATACAAGATAGTCAAGCGCGACGGCAGCGAGATCTTTATAGACAACCCCTCAAACTATCCTCCTCAGGACGAGATAGCCGAGGCATACGAGCCCGTTATAAAGGCAAGCATAATCACACCGGTCGAGTTCGTCGGCGGCATTATGGATCTCTGTCAGGAAAGACGGGGCGTTTTCAAGGACATGAAATATCTCGATTCCGTGCGTACCGAGCTTCACTACGAGCTCCCGCTCAATGAGGTGATCTATAACTTCTTTGACGCTCTGAAGAGCCGAAGCAGAGGTTACGCTTCGCTCGATTACGAGCCCGACGGCTATAAGCTCAGTAAGCTCGTGAAGCTCGATATCCTGCTCAACGGTGAGATAGTTGACGCTCTGTCCTTTATAGTTCACGAGGATAAGGCTTATTCAAGAGCAAGGCTGATTTGCGAGAAGCTCAAGGAAAACATACCGAGACAGCTTTTCGAGATACCGATACAGGCGGCGATAGGCGGCAAGATAATTGCCCGTGAGACGGTAAAAGCGCTCCGTAAGGACGTTCTTGCCAAGTGCTACGGCGGAGATATAACGAGAAAGAAAAAGCTGCTTGAAAAGCAAAAAGAGGGCAAGAAGAAGATGCGCCAGCTCGGAACGGTACAGGTATCGCCCGAAGCGTTCATGGCGGTGCTCAAATTCGATGAAGAAGAATAAGCTCGGTATATATATTCACGTTCCTTTCTGCGTCAGAAAATGCGCGTACTGCGATTTTTATTCGCTCAGCGACAGGAGCAGCATCTCTCTTTATGCGGACGCCGTTGTGAAGCAGCTCGGCGAAAAATCCGGGGAATTTGAGGCTTATACTGTTGATACCGTATTTTTCGGAGGCGGAACGCCAAGTCTTTTGCCTCCTGAAGAATTTGAAAAGATAGCCTCCGTGATATATAAGAATTTCGACACCGACAGCGACCTTGAATTTTCGGCAGAGGTAAATCCCGCGACCGTCACAAACGGGCATCTTGACGCTTTTTTGAGAAGCGGGGTGAACCGCGTAAGCGTCGGTATGCAGAGCGCACTTGACGCAGAGCTTCGCACGCTCTCGCGCATCCATACGTTCGATGAGTTTATATCAACTTATGATCTTATCAGAAACCGCGGGATCAAAAATATCAATATCGACCTTATGTACGGCATACCGGATCAGACGATCGAAACGCTTGCAGAAACGCTTGAAAAGACGGTCGCTCTCTCTCCAGAGCATATATCCGCTTACGGACTGAAGATAGAACCGGACACCTATTTCGGCAGACACACCGATGAATATTCGTTTCCAGACGACGATCTTCAAAGCGATATGTATTTATATATCTGCTCTTTTCTTGCTGAAAAAGGATACGAACGCTACGAATTCAGCAATTTTGCAAAACCGGGATACGAGTGCCGACACAATTTAAAATACTGGAACCGTGACGAATACCTCGGCATAGGACCCGCCGCCGCGTCTTTTATCGGCGGCAAAAGGTACACATACACGCGCGATCTTGACGCATATATAAACAACGTTCAGTTTAAAGCGGAACCGGAGCTTGAAGAAAGCAGATACATTGACAATGAAGAGGCGGAGAACGAGAGGATAATGCTCGGTCTCAGACTCACAAAAGGAATTGTTCCCGATGACGGACTTATCTCATCGTCGGAACAGTACATTAAAGACGGTTATATGAAATACAACGGCGGCAGGCTATGCTTTACCGAAAAGGGCGTACTTGTCAGCAACTATATCCTATCCGATCTTATAACCGACAGAAAGGCATGACCCTGAATGATCTCCATTGCTGTTGATAACGTATCACTGTCATACGGAACTGATGTAATACTTGATAACATTTCTTTTTCTCTGAATGACGGGGACAAGCTCGGCATCGTCGGAGTAAACGGAGCCGGAAAGTCGTCTCTTCTCTCGATAATAATGGGAGACATCACCGAGAACGAGGGAAGCGTTTATATTTCCAAGGGTAAAACGGTCGGTTTTCTTGCCCAGAACGCCGAATATTCGTCCGATAAGAGCGTATATGAAGCCGTTCTCGACGTCTTTTCCGAGCTTATCGGCATGGAAAACGAGCTCGCGAGACTTGAAGCGCTCAGCCTTAACGGGGATGAAGCCGCGGGAGTAAGATTTTTGGAGCTGAACGAAAAATTCCTCTCTCTCGGCGGAGCGCAGTATAAAAGCAGGGCTAAAGGAATACTCATCTCTCTCGGTTTTGATGAAAATATGATAAATATGCCGGTGACTTCGCTGAGCGGCGGTCAGAAGACGAGAGTTTCGCTCGCGGCGCTTCTTCTCAAAGAACCCGACATAATAATACTTGACGAGCCGACAAACCACCTCGACATCGGCAGTATCGTATGGCTCGAAAAGTACCTCGTTTCCTGCAAAAAAACGGTAATAACGGTATCGCATGACAGATATTTTCTCTGCACAGTAACAAACAAGACCTTTGAGATCGAAAATCACAAGGGTAAAATGTACAACGGCAATTACGATAAATATATCGAGCAGAAAAAGAACGACCGTAAAATCCTTGAGCATCAATACAAGACCCAGCAAAAGGAAATCGCAAGGATAGAGGCTTATATAGAGCAGCAGAGGCGGTGGAACAGGGAGAGAAACATCATAGCCGCCGAGAGCAGACAGAAACAGCTCGACAAGATGGAGCGTATCGACGCGCCCGCTCCCGATCCCGAAAATATCAGAATTTCGTTCACGAAGTCCGAGGAGAGCGGATACGATGTGCTGTCGGTCAGAAAGCTTTCAAAATCCTATGGAAGCAAAAGGATATTTGATGATCTTTCATTTGAGCTGAAAAAGCGGGACAATATGATAATAATCGGTCCCAACGGCTGCGGAAAGTCTACACTCCTCAAAATACTTTGCGGAAAACTCAACGCTGATTCCGGAGTTTTTGACTACGGTTACAACGTGACAGTCGGATATTATGATCAGGAGCATCATGTACTTAATGATGACAATACCATATTCGATGAGATTTCCGATGCATACCCATCCCTTAAGGAAGTCGAGATACGTAATACACTTGCAGCCTTCCTTTTTACCGGCGAGGATGTATTTAAAAGGATCGGTTCTCTGTCAGGCGGAGAGAAGGGCAGGGTTTCGCTTGCCAAGCTGATGCTTAGTGAAGCCAATCTGCTTATCCTGGATGAGCCGACCAATCACCTGGATATGGCATCAAAAGAGATACTTGAATCCGCGGTCAATAACTATACCGGAACAGTACTCTATGTAAGTCATGACAGATATTTTATCAATAAGACCGCCGAACGCATACTCGAATTATCGGGCTGTTGCTTCACGGAATATCTCGGTGATTATGATTACTATCTTATGAAGCGTGAGGAGCAAAGCAACATAAGTAAGGACAGGGATATATCGCTAGGCTCTAAGGATAAGGGAAGCGGCAGGGGTGACAAAGGTGCGGCTTACAGCTCATCCGGCGCAGATGATTATAAAGCTATGAAGGCTGCGGCCGCTGAAGAGAAGAGATTAAAGTGTCTTATCGCCGAATCCGAAGAGCGTATCAACGAATATGAGTCAAGACTTGGTGAGATAGCTGATATGTTAAGTAATCCTGATAACGGCAGCGATGTTGAGCTGCTCCTTTCCCTCCAAAAGGAACATGATGAGCTGGAAGATAAGCTGACCGATGAGATGGATAACTGGGAAAGTCTTAATATGCAGGGATGACATCCTATACACTTTAACGCTTTTATGTGTTAAAATACTTGTTGACAATATGATATTTATGTCTTATAGTAATTAACTAGAGACGGGTAGACGTCTAAGATGCGAAAGGATGAGCATATGTTTAAGTATTATTCATTTTCATATTTTTACTTTTACTTTAATAATGCGATGGACTTAGACAGTATGCGAGATTCCGATATATAGGATATTAAGTAGTGTTTATTTCCACCGCCTTTTAGGATGATAAAAAGCGGTGGATTTTTTTATGAGATACCTCCGCTTCAATATCATGAAATAGGGTAAGGAATGGAAAGAGGAGAGGAGACTATGGACGAGCTTAAGAAAAACAGAGAGATCATCGACGATATCGACAGAGAGATGGCAGCATTATTCGAGAAGCGCTTTAATGCCGTAAGGGATATCGCCGAGTATAAGGCACAAAACGGGATGCCTATCTTAGATGCCGGCAGAGAGGATGTGGTTATCCGAAAGAATTCGCCATATATAAGCGATCCCGATATCAGAGCATTCTATGTCAATTATATGCATTCCACCATGGAGATATCCAGAAGATTCATGAGCAATATCACCTCGGGGATGAAGATCGCATACAGCGGTGTGGAGGGTGCGTTCGCTTATATCGCAGCCAAGAAGATATTTCCAAGCGGTAATCTGGTATCATATAAGAGTTTCGAAGCAGCATATAACTCTGTTAAGAGCGGTGATTGCGACTGCTGTGTGCTTCCCATCGAGAACAGCTATACAGGCGAAGTGGGACAGGTCATAGATATAACTTTCTCCGGCGATCTGTATATCAACGGGGTGTATTCACTGCCGGTCAATCATAATCTGTTAGGCGTAAAGGGTGCCAAGATATCTGATATTAAGAAGGTAGTCAGTCATCAGCAGGCGCTTGATCAATGTGCGGATTATATAGTCAAAAACGACTGGGAGAGTGAAGAAGCCCGTAATACCGCATATGCTGCCAAGAGGGTTGCCGAGCTTAATGATAAGAGCATCGCTGCCATAGCCAGTGCCGAGACAGCGGATATATACGGTCTTGAAGTGCTTGATCACGATATCAACGTAAGCAATGTCAATACCACTAGATTCGCTGTTTTCTCAAGAGCAACCGAGCTTGAGATAGGCAATAAGAATACCTTCATCCTGTTATTTACGGTCAATGATGAGGTCGGTGCCCTGGCTAAGGCTGTCAATATCATATGCTCACACGGTTTTAACATGAGAGTATTAAGGAGCCGCCCTGTTAAGGACACACCCTGGCAGTATTACTTCTATGTGGAGGCTCAGGGCAATCAGAGATCCGAAGAGGGTATAAGGATGCTTAAGGAATTATCCGTATGCTGTGCCAAGCTTAAGGTGGCCGGACACTATACGGAAGAGATAGATCTTCATAAGACAGGGAGCTTGCAATGAAAAATACATTCGGCAATAATCTGACTCTGACGCTTTTTGGAGAAAGCCACGGAGAAGCCATAGGCTGTGTGCTTGACGGTATGGCTCCGGGGATAAAAGTGGACAGAGCCTACATAGACAGGATGCTTACACTTCGTAAGCCCAAGGGACGTATATCCACAAGCAGGCATGAGCCTGATAACTATCGCATATTAAGCGGTGTCTATGAAGATCATACCACAGGGACTCCCATATGTATCATGATCGAGAATTCCGATTTTAGATCCGGGGATTATGCCGCTCTTAATGTGATACCGAGGCCGGGACATGCCGATCTGACAGCAGGGTATAAGTATCACGGCTATCAGGACTACCGGGGAGGCGGACATTTCAGTGGACGGATCACAGCTCCCATAGTAGCAGCGGGAGCCATTACCATGCAGGCTCTTGAATCTAAGGATATATATATCGGTACGCATATCGCATCCATGGGAGATATTAAGGATCGGGATTTTACGGATTATATATCCGATATAGAGAGCCTCTATGACAGGGACTTCCCGGTGCTTGATGAAGCTGTCGGGGATAAAATGCGCTCATATATAGAACAGGCTGCATCAGAGGGTGACAGTGTAGGAGGCATACTAAGAACCGCCGTGATAGGCTGCCCCGCAGGCATAGGCGAGCCGTGGTTCGATTCCATGGAGAGCATGCTTTCACATGCGATATTCTCAATCCCTGCGGTCAAAGGCGTAAGCTTCGGAGACGGATTTGACTTAAGTAAGATGCGCGGAAGCATGGCTAACGATCCCTACAGAATGTCGGGAGAAAGGGTCATCACGACCACCAATCATAACGGAGGAATTAACGGCGGTATAACGAATGGTATGCCCATAGAATTCTCCACAGTCATCAAGCCCACTCCTTCAATCTATAAGGAACAGGATTCCGTGAATATAAAGGAGAATGCCAATACCACACTTAAGATAGAGGGTAGACATGATCCGGCCATAATCCACAGGGCAAGGATAGTGGTGGATGCCATGACGGCACTTACAGTAGCGGATATGCTTATAACACATTACGGGACGGATTATCTATGCAATACGGACTTATAGGAGAACATCTGCCTCACAGTTTCTCCGGTATCATACACGGCCTTATAGGTGAGTATGAGGGGCTTAGACGTGATGAATATACATATGAGCTTAAGGAGCTTGCTTATGAGGATGTCGGTGCATTCTTAAAGGCTGCGGATTTTAAGGGCATCAATGTCACTATTCCCTACAAGGAGACCGTGCTTCCATACCTTGATAAGGTCGATGATGCAGCCGCAAGGATCGGAGCGGTCAATACAATTGTCAACAGAGCCGGAAGATTGTACGGATATAATACGGATTACTTCGGATTAAGGGATCTTATCCTTCATATCGGTATAGAGCTTGCCGGTATGAAGGTTCTTATACTCGGCACAGGCGGCACCTCCAAGACCGCAAGATGTGTGTGTACATCACTTGGTGCTGCAAGCATATATGTCGTAAGCAGGAATCCCGTATCATGTGATGATACAGATGATAATATCACATATATATCATATGATGAGGCATATAAGCTCCATAGCGATGCAAAGATCATCATCAATACGACACCTGTGGGCATGTATCCGAAAGCCGGCGCTTCGCCTATAGATATAAGTTCATTCAAAGAATTATCAGGTGTGATAGATGTGATATATAATCCGTTAAGGACAGGGCTTATTCTTGATGCTAAGGATCGTGGGATAAGATGTGCAGGCGGTCTAAGGATGTTAGTCACACAGGCGGTATATGCCTACAGACTTTTTACGGGACAAAGCACACCTGGGTCTTCGGGTTCGGATAATGCCCCAGTATCCGCTAAGGATTATGAACATGACGATAGGATATCGGCTCTGACCGACAGGATATATCAGAAGCTCTATAAGGAGAAGCGTAATATTGTGCTTACCGGTATGCCCGGATGCGGCAAGTCTACCATCGGAAGATATCTTTCTGACAAGCTTAATATGGATATGGTCGATACCGATGAACTTATAGTTAAGCGTGAAGGCAGACAGATACCGGATATCTTCTCATCAAAGGGTGAAGAGTATTTCCGGGATATTGAAAGTGAGATCATAAAAGAGGTAAGTGCCAAAAACGGTATCCTTATCTCTACGGGCGGCGGTGCCGTATTAAGAGAAGAGAATGTACGAGCCCTTAAAAGCAACGGTATAGTAGTATTCATAGACAGACCTTTCGAATATATCATCCCCACTGATGACAGACCCTTGTCAAGTGATAGGGACATGTTGCGCTTAAGATACGAAGAGCGTTATAATACATATTGCGCTTCATGTGATGAACATCTTATAAATGACGGTACTGTCACGGAAGCTGTTAAGAAGCTATTAAGCCTTATGGAACAGACTAAGACCATGTAACGATCGGATTGACGTAATTATGAAGATACTTGTGATAAACGGATGCAACATCAATATGCTCGGTATACGGGAGCCTGAG
Source organism: uncultured Lachnospiraceae bacterium (assembly GCA_905235845.1). Classification (GTDB taxonomy): domain Bacteria; phylum Bacillota; class Clostridia; order Lachnospirales; family Lachnospiraceae; genus Colinaster. The sequence goes on along the minus strand of CAJONG010000018.1, from coordinate 15,356 downwards.
ATATACGGGCATGAAAGCTATAAGGATCTGTGTGATCTGATAGATGCGCATGCAAAGGATATCGGGGTGGAGGTGGAGATATACCAGTCCAACCACGAGGGCGATCTGATAGATAAGATACAGTGGGCATATAAGAAAGCAGACGGAATAGTCATCAATCCCGCGGCATTTACTCATACCTCGATAGGACTTTTGGATGCGATCAAGGCTGTGGGCATACCTGCGGTTGAGGTACACATATCAGATCCCAATATAAGGGATGATTTCAGGAAGATAAGCTATGTCCGTAAGGCCTGTGTCCATACGATCAAGGGACACGGACTCAAGGGATACACGGAAGCTATGGATTATCTTAAGGAGAATTACGAAGCCAAGTCATGAGATGTACATTCAATAAGATCACGGAAGACCCTGATAAAGTTCATATAATCAAAGCTCCACCGTCTAAGAGCATAGCACACCGCGCACTTATCTGTGCCGCTCTGACAGATGGTAAGTCCGTCATTAACGGACTTGAACTCTCCGAGGATATAAGTGCGACCATAGATTGCCTTAAGGCACTGGGTGCCGATATCGGATTAAGCATTCAGTATGACAATGACGGAAGCTGTGAGCCCGGAAGACTCTACAGAGCGGAAATCACCGGAATCTACAGACCCGCTAAGGAACAGGGCGAGGAGCTTTTCATCATGGATGCCGTAAAAGAGGATTATAAGGTTCCTGTACTTGACTGCAGGGAGTGTGGTTCCACGTTGAGATTTATGATCCCTCTGTGTACGCTGATGTATTCATCCAATATGATACCGGGCAATCAGAGCATCAGACTTACCGGAAGCGAAAGGCTCTTAAGCAGGCCTTTGGATGTATATGATAAGCTTTTTGAATATACCTATGTTACTTTTTCGCACAACAGTGCCGACGTAGAGATTGAGGGAGGGTTAAATCCCGGAGACTACACCGTTGACGGTAATGTAAGCAGCCAATTTATATCCGGATTGCTCTTTACCCTGCCAAAGCTTAATGCTGACAGCAGACTTCATATCATACCGCCTATTGAAAGCAGGCCTTATATCGATATAACGATTCAGGTACTTAAAAGCTTCGGCGTGGATATTGTATGGGAGGATGAAAAGACTATATATATCCCCGGCAATCAGCGGTTCGTTCCCAAAGAGACGGATATTGAGGGGGACTGGTCCAACGGAGCCATACTCTATGCCATGGCCAGACTTTCTGCCGGATATAAGCATATAATCCTGTTAACGGGACTCTCGGATGAGAGCATACAGGGAGATAAGATCATCACGACCATGCTCGATGAACTTGATGAAGGTAAGACTGTAGACATATCGGATTATCCGGATCTTGGCCCTATACTCATGGCATATCTTGCTGCCACAGGAGGAGGATGTCTTACAGGCACAAGGAGACTTGCCATCAAGGAATCCGACAGAGGTAATGCGATGAAGGATGAGCTTGCCAAGATGGGAGCAGAGGTTAAGATCGATGACAATGATATATGTGTCAGGGTATCTGACGGACTGCATGCACCTTCTGATATCATAGACAGTCATAATGATCACAGGATCGCAATGTCAATGGCAGTACTTTGCAGTCTGTACGGAGGAACGATAGAAGGGATCGAGTCAATTGATAAGAGCTTCCCCTCGTTCATAGATACCATCAGGAAAGCAGGTGTGACCATATGTTAGTCAACAGAGAGTGCAATATACTTATAGTAGGACTCGGACTTATAGGCGGCAGCTATGCCAAAGGCCTTAAGAAGCTCGGATTCCATGTATCGGCTCTGGCAAGAAGGGATGAGACCATAGAATATGCTCTTGCCAATAATATAATAGATGTGGGAGCGACCGGTACGGATCCCGGTCTGATAGGTAACGCAGATATAGTTATATTCGCCCTGTATCCCCATGTATTCAGGGAATGGATAAGGGATAATCAGAAGTATCTTAAGAAGGGCGCTATCCTTACGGATGTCACCGGTGTCAAGAGCTGCATCGTATACGACATACAGGATATGCTTCGTGATGACGTGGAATTCATAGCCGCTCATCCCATGGCAGGTAAGGAAGTATACGGCGTAGAGAACGCTGACGAGAGGATATTCTACGGAGCCAATTACATCATAGTTCCTACTGATAAGAATACCGAAGAAGCCATTGAGATATGCCGTGAGATAGCACTTCTGCTTCAGTTTGGCAGCATCTCCACGCTTACGCCTAAAGAGCATGATGAGATGATAGGCTTCGTATCACAGCTTACCCATTGCATAGCAGTAACTCTCATGAACTGCTCGGACAATGAGAAGCTTGTGGACTACGTGGGGGATTCCTTCAGGGATCTTACAAGGATAGCAAGGATCAACGAGAATATGTGGAGCGAGCTTTTCATGCTCAATAAGGACAGCCTGCTTAAGGAGATGGACAGATTCCTTGAGGAATTTAAGTCCTTAAGGGATGAACTTGCCACAGAGGATATCGAGGGCATGAAAGAGAAGATGCGCATTTCAACAGCCAGACGCGCTCTTTTTGATAAAAAATAGGATTATCACACGGAGATAAGAATATGGGAATGTTATTTGAAAGAAAGCTTGCCATTCCGAAGGAAGTCAAGGAGATGTATCCCCTTACGACCGAGATGAGCAATATAGTTAAGAAGAGAGCCGAGGAGATAAGTGATATATTCACGGGCAAAAGTGATAAGTTCTTACTTATCATAGGACCCTGTTCCGCCGACAGGGAGGACAGTGTCATCGATTACCTTAAAAGGCTTAGAGAAGTGGCGGATAAGGTAGAAGATAAGATATTCATCATCCCAAGGATATATACCAATAAGCCCCGTACCACAGGAGAAGGCTATAAGGGTATGCTCCATCAGCCCAATCCCGAGGGTAAGCCCGATATGTTCAAGGGCATAGTTGCCATCAGGGAGCTTCACATGAGGGCACTGTCCGATACAGGATTCTCATGTGCGGATGAGATGCTCTATCCCGAGAATCACAGATACCTTGATGATGTACTTGCATATGTTGCAATCGGTGCCAGAAGCGTGGAGGATCAGCAGCACAGACTTACCGCCAGCGGTGTCGATATACCTGTGGGTATGAAGAATCCCACAAGCGGTGGATACTCGGTCATGATCAATGCCATCAAGGCCGCACAGCATGAACATACCTTCATATACAGAGGCTGGGAGGTTCATTCCGACGGCAATCCGCTTGCCCACGCCATCCTGCGCGGATATGCCAATAAGCACGATCAGGCTATGCCCAATTACCATTATGAAGATCTGATGCTCTTACACAGGTTCTATGAGTCTGCCGATCTTCTTAATCCTGCTGTTATAATCGACTGCAATCATGCCAATTCAGGTAAGAACCCTTTCGAGCAGGCAAGAATTGCAAGAGAGATCCTTAACAGCCGTTCATACAACGATGACATACATAAGATGGTCAAGGGTCTTATGATAGAGAGCTACATTGAGGATGGCAATCAGAAGATAGGAGAGGGCATATACGGCAAGTCGATCACGGATGCATGCCTGGGTTGGGAAAAGACCGAAAAACTCATTTTAGACCTGGCCGAAAGACTTTAGTCGTATAAATCCCCCACCTCTGAGTGATAGCTATGGCAGGGGTTATGATAAGCCAAGATCAATACGTTTAATAAAAAGAGCAATACTTCTTTATGTATTGCTCTTTTTGTGTTAAAATATTAACGTGTATGTACACGGAACAGATTGTGGTTTTTGTTTTTGCGGTATACAATATGATGTGTCCGACGGTGCAGTGATGATGAATGATGGAGCAGAGAATAAGAATATATCTCAGGCCGTTATCGGCAGACTGCCCAGATATTACAGATACCTGGGAGATCTTAAGGATGACGGGGTTGAGAGGATAAGCAGCGGTGAATTGTCAGAGATCATGAATGTTACCGCAAGTCAGATCAGACAGGATTTTAATAATTTCGGAGGCTTCGGACAGCAGGGATACGGATATAATGTAGAGTATCTGTACAATGAGATAGGTAAGATACTCGGACTGAACGAAGCTCATAGGCTTATAATCGTAGGTGCGGGCAATCTAGGCCGTGCCCTGACCAATTACAGTAATTATGAGAACAGAGGCTTCATCTTTGAGGGCATCTTTGACAAGGACCCCTCCCTTATCGGGCGGAAGGTCGGAGAACTGACGGTAATGCCCATGGAGGAACTTGAAAGCTTCATTATCGGGCATAATATAGACATTGTAGTCATCGCCATCCCCAAGACGGGAGCCTTGGAAGTGGCGGACAGGGTGGTAAGATGCGGGATCAAGGCCATATGGAATTTTGCCCATACCGATCTTAATGTTCCCGATGATGTAGTTGTTGAGAACGTACATCTAAGCGACAGCCTAATGAAGCTCAGCTATATGCTGTACAATAAATGGCATAAGTAATGACATCGGAGACAACGTATGAGCGATCATAATGACAGACTGAAAAGAGCCGTTGCATCCGGTAATATACCGGTTGTCACCCTTGATAACAAATGGCACAAGATATGGACCATGATAGAGAAGCCCGGAGAGGTTAAGAAGCTTGAAGAGAAGCTTAATGACCTCTTAAGAAAGCAGGGCAGGATCACAACCGAGATGAAGGACATCAAGAAGCTTAAGAAGAAAATGATGGACGAGATCGTGGTCCTTATGGATGATAAGGAATCCGACAGCATAGGAAAGGTCGAAGAAAATAAGAGGCTTATTGAGGAATGTAACGAAAAGCTGCAGAAAAACGAAGAGGATCTCGGCGACATCCCCAAAGAGATCGATGAGTTAAACCGCGATATCATGGAGATCACGGCCGAGCTCATATATGATGTGATGCATAAGAATGAAAAAGAGATAGGCGAGCTTGCCGAATGGATCTCCGGTATAAGGGTAGAGCTTAAGAAGAATGTGATACGCAAGCAGGAGATGGAGATACAGAACGGAGTCATGTATTCTTATATGCATGATGTATTCGGTCCTGATGTGGTGGATATGTTCGATATGCAGTATAATCCCATGGAGAAGATCCTTAAGCTTAAGGCCATTAAGGATGAAAAAAAGGAGGCAGAGAAGAAGAAAGCACAGGAACAAGAGGAAAGGCTTAAGACTGCCGCTGCCACAATGATCATGGATAATAATAACAGTGAAAAGTAAAAAAACAACAAAGTAACCAATTAAGAATCTTGTAAGCTATGAAGGTTAATCTGGACAGAGTATGTGCCAAGATAGAGCTTGGTGCCGTAAAACATAATATTGAGCAGATATCGTCGCTTCTGCCGCAGAACACCGGCATCATTGCCGTTATCAAAACGGACGGATACGGTCACGGAGCATTACCCATAGCCAAGGAGCTTGAGCCTATAGACAGAATATCCGGATATGGAGTAGCCACTGCCGAAGAAGCGATGCAGCTTCGCAATAATGGTATAAGAAAGCCGGTTATCATCATCGGATATTCCTTCCCCAGCTCCTATGAAGAAATGATAATAAGGGATGTGAGACTTACGGTATTCAGGGAAGATATGCTTGAAGAGATCGACAGTATTGCTTCAAGGCTCGGTCTGATCGCCAAGGTACATATCAAGGTAGATACCGGAATGAGCAGGATAGGTATTCCGTCAGATGAAAAAGGCGTGGCTTTTGTCAAAAAAGCGCTGTCCTATAAGAATATCAGGGTTGAAGGTATTTTCTCACATTTTGCAAGAGCAGATGAATCTGATCTTGAAAGCGCATATGACCAGCTTGAATTATTCGATTCCTTCACTGACAGCGTATATAAAGATACGGGTTATGAATTCGACATGGTGCATATAGCCAATTCCGCTGCCATCATACAGATGCCAAAGGCTCATAAGAGTCTTGTACGTGCAGGAATAATCATGTATGGTTTATGGCCGGGCGATGAGGTGGAACATAACGGTCTTAACCTTATGCCGCTTTTATCGTTAGTCTCTCATATAACCTTTATCAAAGAGGTTCCTACGGGAACTGCCGTAAGCTATGGCGGAACTTATGTTACGGACAGGCCGACAGTCATAGCCACCATCCCCGTGGGATACGGTGACGGATATCCGAGACTTTTGTCAGGCAAGGGAAGCGTACTTGTAGCCGGTATGAGAGCGCCTATCATAGGTCGTATATGTATGGATCAGTTCATGGTGGATATAACGGACATCCCCGGTGTCAAAGAGGGGGATGAGGTTATTCTTATCGGAAGCTGTGGGAATGAATCCATCACACTTGAGGAACTTGCCGAACTGTCAGGAATGCTTAATTATGAGTTGGCCTGCATAATAGGCAAGAGAGTTCCCAGAGTATATACCATGAACGGAGAAGTAAGATATACAAGGGATTTCTTCGATGATGCCGCCATTCATCCTTATGAATGATGTCAAATGATGATATAGAAGCTTTTGTGTAATGTATGAATACTTATTGGATCATTCTGATAACCGTAATAATCAATAATGCAATAATCGCCTTATGTGTGTTTATATACAGACAGATCGGCAAAAAGAGAGGTCTGTCTGATGCAGCAGAGGCGGAGATCATATCCATTGTCAACGAGAGTGCAGCCGGCGGCTACATAGAGGATAATGAAGCCGAGATGATCAACAATATCTTCGAATTCGGAGATAAGCAGGCTAAGGATATAATGACCGACAGGAGCAATATCATTGCCATAGACGGTTCCATGAGGCTTAATGATGCCCTTACATATATGCTTGAATCGGGTCACAGTCGTTTTCCCGTGTATGAAGAGGATCAGGACAGGATAATCGGCATACTGCATCTTAAGGATGCAATGAAGTATTCCAAGATAAAGGGTAATAATCTTAAGCCCGTGGATGGCATTGACGGACTGTTAAGGGAAGCAAGGTTCATCCCCATGACACGCAAGATCGATTCCCTGTTCCATACGATGCAGGGCATTAATCTGCAGATGGTTATAGTGATCGACGAATACGGACAGACGGCCGGACTCATAGCCATGAAGGATATACTTGAAGAGATCGTCGGCAACTTAAGTGATGAGTATGATGAAGATGATGACAGGATCGTGGAGAGAGGCGAAGATAAGTACATCATAGACGGTATCACGGAGTTAGAAGTCTTAAGTAAGAGATTCGGGATAGACTTCGGTACCGAGGATTTCGAGACGATCAACGGATATATGATATCCCGAATGGGTAAGATACCCGATAAAAAGGAGCGGTTCGACATAACGATAGGTGATTACAATTTCAAGATACTTGAGGTTGATCATAATATGATCAGGCAGATCCTTGTCACTAAGGTTTTGAACAACCCTGACACGGAACCTGAAGATAATACAAAAGATAAGACAGACGAATAAGAAGGAGAGAGAAAATGTCAGGACATTCAAAATTCGCTAATATCAAGCACAAGAAGGAGAAAAATGATGCGGCAAAGGGTAAGATATTCACTATGATAGGACGTGAACTTGCTGTTGCCGTCAAAGAGGGAGGGCCCGATCCTGCCAATAATTTCAAGCTTGCTCAGGTGATCCAGAAGGCCAAGGCCAATAATATGCCCAATGACACTATAGACAGGGGCATCAAGAAGGCCGCAGGCGAATCGGGTAACGTGAGCTACGAACATATCACATATGAAGGCTACGGGCCAAGCGGTACTGCGATCATTGTAAAGACACTTACCGACAATAAGAACCGCACGGCGGCCAATGTGCGCAACTGCTTCACTAAAGGCGGAGGAAGCATCGGAACCCCCGGCTGCGTAAGCTTTATGTTCGATGAGAAGGGACAGATCATAGTTGATAAAGAGGAGTGTGATCTTGAGGCTGATGATCTGATGATGATAGTACTTGACGCAGGAGCTGAGGATTTCTCGGATGAAGAGGACAGCTTCGAGATAATCACTTCACCCGACGATCTTCAGGCTGTTTTAAGTGCACTTGAAAAGAATAAGATACCTGTCGTATCGGGAGAAGTGACGATGCTTCCTCAGACATATGTGGATGTAACTGATGAAGAGACGGTCAAGCAGATACAGAGGATACTTGATCTGCTTGATGAAGATGATGATGTACAGGATGTATATACCAATTGGAGCGATGCCGAATAAACTTAAATCCGTATGATTTGACCTGTAGTATGAGTAAAGAAGCTGATAATAATAAAAAAGTGCATATAAGGAATACATTACATGGAATTACGGGCTTTGTGACAGTCATAGCCATAGGCATGGTGCTCAGATTCTTCTACGGCTATTATCTGCAATATGAGCTTGATCTTGCAAGCCGCATCCTTCCTATGGACGGATATTACGATCCTGCGTATATAGGCGACAGCGGATATGTATACTGTGATTATTTCTCGCTTAAGGGTCTGTATCTGACCCTGTGTTCCTGTGCCTTTAAGTTCATGGGTAATCTTGAAGGCACTGTTATCATCCTGAATGTATTAATAGAACTCATTGCGGTCGTTCTGATATATTTTGCCATAAGGAATGTATTCGGCAGACTATGGGCTTTTATCATAGCTTTAATATGTGATGCGGCTCCCTTATGGGGCGTGATACCCATGCTCTGGGGCGGTACCGGATATTATATCTTATTCAGAGAGAACCGATTGATCTTCTTAGGCGTTGCATTCCTTATATTCATCATATCTCTTATAATCCATGCCATTAAGTCCTCTAATGCCGGGTCAGATAAGGATAATGCAAAGCATACGGATGCAACAGAGGATACGGATAAGGATGACGGTATCATAGATGATACCAAGGTGGATGCTTTGGCGGATAACAGTGCAGATAATGCTACGGATGAAGAGATAGAGAGAGCTGCCTATGAAGCATTGAATTCAACTCCTTCGGTTACGATCAAGCTTCTTAAGAGTCCCCTGCCTCTTCCGAAGAGACACGAGCATAAGGATATAGATTACGATCATGAAGTGAAGGACGAAGATATGAAATATGATATAGAACCCACGCAGGACATGATGCATTATGATTATGAATAGGTATCGGAATATATATGGCTAATAATACAGGCAATAGCAGAAGAAAAAATACATCGGGCAATAAAGGAAGGGGAACCGCATCCGGCAACAGAGGGCGTAATCAGGCAGTTATTGAAGAGCCTGTATTAAGTCCCATCCTTACGGTGCTTATAACAGTCGCTGTATGCGTGATCTTATTCTTAAGCTGTATAGGAGTGCTTGGTACTGCCGGCGGATACATAAGCAAGGGATTGTTCGGCATATTCGGACTGTTTTCATATGTTCTGCCTTTTATGGGTGTAATACTTGTCTTTGCCCTGTATTCTGTAAAGGAAAGTGTCCTTGTTAAAAGGCGAGTGATCTGCGGCATTATCATGTATATACTTATCAGTATGCTCACTGAGCTTGTGGGAGGAATGGCTAAGGACAGTTCTGTATATGATATTAAGCTTCTATGGGAGACGGGTGCCGTCAAAAAGCATGGAGGCGGAGTAATCTTCGGATCCGTCGCCTTTTTCCTTAATAAATATCTGTCAACCTTCGGCGCGATCACACTTATAGTGATCCTGTTCATATTCACGCTTATCATATTCCTTGGAAGGGATGTGATAAGTGCCATCGGTGAATCGGGGAAAAAAGCGCTTATAAGCTCCGGAGAATATGCCGGTGAGAAGAGAAAGGATTACAGACTTAAGAAGGAAAGCATAAAAGAGAGGGAAGAAGCCTTTGATCCTGAGGATGCGTATGATGATGAGCTTCCCAGATATGCAAGAAAAAGGCGTGGTATCGGTGTCGGCATAGGCTCCGTGAATGAAAACGGGAAGGATACCAAAGAGGATACTCCCGTTATACACGGGGATACCCTGCCCGATATAGACAAGACTCCGAGGGTCAATAAGAAGGTATCGGGTGTGGCTGATGTACTGGTCGGAGACAGGTCGGATGAGCGCAATAGGAAGCGTAAGAAGAATACCTTCGAAAGAGACGATATACACGAGATTACCGTTGAAGATATCGGTAATGATGATACGGATATAACAACAGAAAAGGCACATGCGGTAGCAAGAAGCCCTTATGATGCCATGAGTGATATTACATTCGGTCGCGGCGGTGCCGGTACACAGACAGATGCATATGATGATGCGGATGTAAGTATGGATAAAGAGCCTGAGCCTGTGATCATTGGTACTCCTAAGCCTAAGGCGGTCAAGGCACAGGATTCGACGATAAAACCCAACACCTTAAGCAATGCCGACCTTGATATGAAGAAAAGCATTAAGAAGGCTGTAACCGGAGCTTCGAAGGCGTATAAGATGCCACCGTTATCATTGCTTAATAAGATGGAAAATAAGGGTGGCGGTAATTCTAAGAATGAATTGCTCGATACAGCCAAGATGCTGCAGGATACACTTGAGACCTTCGGTGTAAAGGCCAAGGTGACGGATATCAGTCAGGGACCCAGTGTTACAAGGTTCGAGCTTCAGCCCGAGGTCGGAGTGCGTGTCAATAAGATTGTATCTCTTGCAGATGACCTTAAGCTCAGTCTTGCAGCCACGGACATAAGGATAGAAGCCCCTATTCCCGGCAAGTCAGCCGTGGGAATAGAAGTTCCCAATAAGGAAAGTACCGGTGTGGGCTTAAGAGAGCTGCTTGAGGACAAGGCATTTAAGGATTTCGAAAGCAGGATATGCTTTGCCGTGGGTAAGGATATAGCAGGTAAGACAATAGTTGCGGATATCGCCAAGATGCCACATATGCTCATAGCGGGAGCTACAGGCTCAGGAAAGTCCGTATGCATCAATACCATAATCATGAGCATATTATATAAGGCGCATCCTGATGATGTGAAGCTTATAATGGTAGATCCCAAGGTGGTAGAACTCAGTGTATATAACGGCATACCGCATCTTATGATCCCTGTAGTGACCGATCCCAAGAAAGCCGCAGCAGCACTTCACTGGGGCGTGGCTGAGATGACGGAGAGATATAAGAAATTCGCTGATCTTAATGTAAGGGATCTTAAGGGCTACAATAAGAAGATCGGGGAATTGATTGCATCCGGTCATACCATTGATGATGAGGGTAATGAGATACATAAGCTTCCGCAGATAGTTATCATAGTGGATGAGCTTGCCGACCTTATGATGGTCGCAGCCAAGGAAGTGGAAGAGAGCATATGTCGTCTGGCACAGCTTGCAAGAGCCTGTGGCATACACCTTATCATAGCCACACAGAGACCGTCCGTGGATGTCATAACAGGTCTTATCAAAGCCAATATGCCAAGTCGTGTCGCCTTTGCCGTATCAAGCGGTGTGGACTCAAGGACGATCCTTGATATGAACGGAGCCGAGAAGCTGCTCGGTAAGGGAGATATGCTGTTCTTCCCACAGGGCTATCCGAAGCCTGCAAGAGTACAGGGAGCATTCGTATCGGATGCGGAGGTCGGTAAGGTCGTTGAATTCTTGAAGGACCAGGACTATGTAGGGATAGGCACAGCCGATATAGAGAATAAGATATCATCGATGAGTGTTTCTCAATCCGGCCAGGGACAGGGCTCGGAGGATGAGACAGACGATCTCTTCGCGGATGCGGGAAGATTCATTATTGAGCAGGATAAGGCTTCGATAGGAAGCCTCCAGCGTAAATTCAAGATAGGCTTTAACAGAGCTGCGCGGATCATGGATCAGTTAAGTGAAGCCGGCGTGGTGGGCGAAGAGAACGGCACCAAGGCAAGAGAGATAATGATGAGTCCCGAACAGTTTGAACAATATGTTGAGGAATATATATAAAGGAGCATAGTCATGAAATCGGATATTGAGATTGCACAGAGTGCCGAGATACTTCCCATAACCGAAGTAGCGGGAAAGCTTGGTATAGGAGAGGATGATATCGAGCTCTACGGCAGATATAAGTGTAAGCTTTCGGATGATTACCTTAAAAAGCTTAAGGATAAGCCTGATGGTAAGCTTATACTGGTCACTGCCATTAACCCCACTCCCGCAGGAGAAGGCAAGACCACAACTACTGTAGGTCTGGGTCAGGCCATGGCTCGAATAGGCAAGAATGCAATAATCGCATTAAGGGAGCCATCTTTGGGACCATGCTTCGGAGTTAAGGGCGGAGCCGCAGGCGGCGGTATGTCACAGGTCATTCCGATGGAGGATCTTAACCTTCATTTTACCGGCGATTTTCATGCCATAACATCTGCCAATAATCTTTTGGCAGCCATAATAGATAATCATATCCATCAGGGGAACGAGCTTGGAATAGATACAAGGCAGATAATATGGAAGCGTTGCCTTGATATGAATGACAGAGCCCTCCGTAATGTTGTAGTCGGTCTGGGCAATAAGACCGACGGATTCGTAAGAGAGGATCATTTCGTGATAACGGTGGCAAGTGAGATCATGGCCATCGTATGCCTTGCTTCGGATATGGAGGACCTTAAGGAGAGACTTGGAAGGATAATCGTCGCATATACTATAGACGGCAAGCCGGTGACCGCGTCAATGCTTGGTGCTGTCGGTTCTATGGCCGCATTACTTAAGGATGCCATCAAGCCCAATCTGATACAGACTCTTGAACATACTCCGGCTATCGTTCATGGAGGACCTTTTGCCAATATCGCTCATGGCTGTAATTCCGTGATCGCTACAAGGGCTGCTCTTAAGATGGCTGATTACTGTATAACGGAAGCCGGCTTCGGAGCCGACCTTGGCGCAGAGAAGTTCCTTGATATCAAGTGCCCCATGGCCGGTATATCTCCCGATGTTATAGTGTTAGTCGCTACGATAAGGGCGCTTAAGTATAACGGAGGAGTTAAAAAGGAGGATCTGTCTGTTCCCGATCTTGAGGCTTTAAAGCGCGGTATAGTTAATCTTAAGAAGCATATAGAGAACCTTAAGTCCTATGGTGTACCGGTGGTCGTTACACTCAATGCCTTTGTAACTGACAGCAGCGAAGAGACTGAATATGTCAAAGACTTCTGCAATTCCATGGGAGCCTCATTTGCTCTGTCCAAAGTATGGGAACATGGTGGAGAAGGCGGTATGGAGCTTGCCAGGGTCGTAGTGGATACCATAGACAATAAAAAGGCTGATTTTAAGCCGGCATATTCTTATGAATCCGGTATCCGTGATAAGATTGAGACTCTTGCACGCAATATATACGGAGCCGACGGTGTCATATTCGATAAGAAGGCTTTACTTGCGATGGATAAGCTTACAGAGCTTGGCTTTGATAAGCTGCCTGTATGTATGGCCAAGACACAGTATTCCCTGTCGGATGATCCCTCTCTTTTGGGTGCTCCGTCAGGCTTTAATATCCATGTAAGAGATATGTATGTATCAGCCGGAGCAGGCTTTATAGTAGTGCTTACGGGAGATATAATGACTATGCCCGGACTTCCCAAAAAGCCGGCGGCATATTCGATAGATGTAGATGAAAGCGGTCGTATAACTGGTCTGTTCTAAGAAGGTGATAAGCCTCGGAGAGAATTATGGTATGTTCCAAATGCGGTAATGAACTTAAAGAAGGAATGATATTCTGTCCCATATGCGGAACGGAGCTTAATATCGTACCCGAATTCGATCCTGAGATAGAAACAAGCATCGAAGAATCTCTTCAGGGAGTAGTAACGGAGATATTAAACGATGAGCCGGCGGAAAGTGACAATGGTAATGATAAGTATGATGATGACCTAAGCGGTCGTTTCAAGCTTATCTATTCCATAGCCGGATGTGTCATCATGGCAGGTCTTATCGCCTTTTTATCCATTATGATCTATAAGGATAATTCCGCATCATATCAGATTAAAAAAGGTGATCAGGAATATAATTCATCGGATTACAGGCAGGCGATCGATTATTACTCCAAGGCTGTGAAGATCGAGCCGTCCAATGTGGAGTACAGAAGGAGACTTGCGGACTCTTATATCGCCATTGAGAATATCGATATGGCCATAGAGGTATATAAGGATATGATCCTTACCGATCCGGGCTCCACTCTGGCATATGCGCAGATCATCTCGTTATATGAGGGGCTTGGCGCATATGATGATATAGACGAATTCCTAGAGCATTATGCCAATGATGATATCAGACAGGCCTTCGTGGATTATCTGGCTTATCCTCCCACATCAAGTCACGAATCGGGAAGCTATGACGAAGCGATAATATTGACTCTGACCAATGAGACGGCCGGAACAATATACTATACGGATGACGGTACCACTCCCAACGAATCGAGCAATATCTATACGGAACCTCTCTACCTTAAGAAGGGTAAGCATATAATACAGACTTTTTTCGAGAACGAATACGGGGTATGTTCATCCACAGAGGTTCTTAATTTTGATGTTAAGGCCGAGGCTCCCTCAGAACCGATCGTATCCCTTGAATCCGGCGATTACGATACTCCTCAGCTCATACGGATAATAGTTCCCACGGATTGCAATGTGTATTATACCCTTGATGATACCATGCCCAACAGATACTCAAGGATATACGGTGAACCTATCCCGGTATCTGACGGGATAACGCATTTTAAGTGTATCGCCATTAACAGCAACAACGTGGAGGGGGATGTGGTCGAGAGAGAATATCGTATCAATGTGACCACGGCGTTCACGATGGAGATGGGGCTTGCATGGCTGTATGAGCACCTTGCTTCCATAGGATATATCAAGGACAATACGGGTGCAAGTGAGTATTATCCCGGAAGATTTAATTATATGTACAGTGAGATGCGCTACATCGGCGGAAGATCCCTATATTGCTATAATGAGTATTATATGGTCGGGACAGGAGTCAAGTCCATGACAAGCAATGTATTCGGCCTTGACTGTATGACAGCCGAAGTGTTCCTTGTCAAAAAGGGGAATAATGACAGTTATTCCATAAGTCCCTTCTGATGAACAATATTTATTGATTTTTTGAAAGATTTTTATTATCATATTACGGGTGTGCAGTTAGGAGGAAAATATGTACAGGATTATCGAAGCTAAGAATCTGGCTGCCAATATCTATCAGATGATAGTTGAGGCTCCCAGAGTTGCCAAAAAATGTATGCCGGGTCAGTTTCTTATAGTAAGGACCGGCGAAAACAGCGAGAGGATAGCTCTCACGATATGTGATTACGACAGGGATAAGGGAACAGTGACCATCGTATTCCAGACTGTTGGAGCCAGCACAAAACAGATGAGTACACTTAAGACCGGAGATTCCTTCCATGATGTAGTGGGTCCCCTCGGTCGTCCTTCGGAGCTTACGGAGGAAAGCGTGGATTCTCTTAAGCAAAAGAAGATATTATTCGTGGCAGGG
>CAJONG010000017.1 GCA_905235845.1 uncultured Lachnospiraceae bacterium | reverse complement strand
CTTCGTGTTATCCTATATCAAGATCATACACATGCCCTGGGGCGGTTCTGTCACCTTATGTTCCATGCTGTTCGTGGTACTCATCGGCTACTGGTACGGACCGAAGATTGGGCTTACATGCGCCCTTGCCTACGGTATACTCCAGTTCATTCAGGGCGGCGGCGGATATATCCTGTCTCCCATGCAGGTTGCATTTGATTACATACTGGCCTTCATGGCGCTCGGACTTTCAGGGTTCTTCCAGAAAAAGAACGGTCTTATTATAGGATATGTAGTTTCCATCGTCTTCAGAGGCCTGTTCCACAGCATAGGCGGATACATATACTGGATGGATTATATGCCGGAGAACTTCCCTTCATCTCTTGCGGCTGTCTATCCCATCTGCTATAACTTCGCATATATTCTTCTTGAGGGTCTGATAACCATCATCCTGATACAGCTTCCACCGGTTAAGTCAGCTCTTGCCAAGGTAAAGCAGTTGGCAACCGAATAGTCCTAACAGACTATTGTATCTTCAAGAGTGAATGAATATAAGAGGCGCTCGCTCACAGGATGACCGGTTATCCTTGCAAGCGCCTCTTCATAATATTCAAGCTGTGTCAGATACCTCTGTCTTAACTCATCACCTGTCTTAATCCTGTCCGTCTTATAATCAAGGAGCACGATCTTACCCTCTTCCTCAAAGAAGACATCGATTATACCCTGAATGAGCACTGTTTCATCTGCCGGGAACTTCTCATTAAGCCTCTCGGCGGCAATTCCCAGCACAAATGGCTTTTCTTTACAGAGTTTTCCCTCTCTGTCAGCTTTTCTTAAGCGCTTACCCGTATCACTGTTTAAAAATCTTATTATCCTGTCCTTGTCTACCAGGTCATAATCATCCTCGGATATCCTGCCGGAATCTATATGGGTCCTCATACATTCATCAAGCAGGTCCCTGCTCCACTCTTCCCTGTCAATGGACATATCAAGCAATTCCATTACCCTGTGATATGCGCTTCCGACTCTTGCGCCGGTTATCTTCTCTTCCTTTTTATCAATAAAAGAGGGGATATAATCCTCTTCTTCATGTAATTTGAAGAAATCATCGGGAATATCAAGGGCATCCTCCTTAAGGAGTGCATCATGAAGGGATGCCATCTTAAGCTCCGAGACAGATGTCTTGGTATACAGATCCTCAAGCTCTCTATGTGGATATTGGGTTGATAATTTAATCCTGATTTTATCGGTTGTACGCATATCGTGTTCTGACATTTCTGTCAGAAGCTTCGGCAATTCTGCTCTTTTTTGTCCGATCTGCAAGTTATCTGCAAGTTCATAAGTCTCCATTTTATCAGGGGTTATGACCATTTCAATGCATTGACCGCTCCAGTCATTATTCCCTCTTGTACGCCTTAATACTTCATAATAATTGGTTATACCCATTCTTCCCGATATGCTCAAAGGATCATATGGATATTCCTCTGTAGCCTTATCGATATCATCCACTGTAGCAACCATGATAAGCTTTTCTTTGGCTCTTGTCATAGCCACATACAGAACTCTTAATTCCTCCGATACAGCCTCTCTTTTTATCCTTGAAGCAATGAACTTTTTTCTGAGATCGGGAGTTTTGGTACGTCTGAGGGTATCGACATGATCAAGTCCGAGCCCGTACTCGTGTGAGAAGATGATATCATCCTTGGAATCAGACATATTGAACTTCCTCCCAAGACCCGAAAGAATGCATATCGGGAATTCAAGGCCCTTGCTCTTATGCATGGTCATGATCCTCACCACATCCGAGTCCTCACTGAGAGTCATTACCTCGCCTTCGTCGGATTCATACTTATGGAGACGCTCTATATACTTACAGAAGTCAAAGATACCTGTAAATCCCGCCTTCCTGTACCCTTCGGCCTTAGCCATGAGCGCAAGAACATTGGCTTTCTTCTGTTCTCCGCCCGGATAAGCTGCGATGAGGTTGATATAGTCACTGTCCTTTAATATCTCACGTAGGAGCTTATATACGGGTGTATACGGTATCTTATCCCTGTAACGGGCATATTTTTCATTGAATACCAGGCATTTCTCCCTTAAAGCCTCGTATACGGCGATGTCTATATTCGAAAGTGCATCAAACGGAGCGGGTTCCTCACATATCCTTATAAAAGCATCGTACAGGCACTTCTTATCGGATAACCTGATAAGTGCCGCTTCTTCCTCACTAAATCCCGCGAATACCGACACAAGCGTCCCATAGAAGGCTATGTCGTTAAGAGGATTCTCAAGGATACTTAAGTAATTAAGCACGGTAACTATCTCCCACGCATCAAAGTATCCGCCCTTAGATACCATGTGTACCGGAATACCCTCTTTCTCGTATATGCGTCTTACATCCTCCATATTAGACGGCATGGAACGCATGAGGATCACTATATCCGAGAATCTGCACGGTCTGCTCTCTCCTTTATCGCCATCAAATACCGGCTGTTCTTTAATAAGCCTCTTTATCCTCCCCGCTATGAGATATGCCTCCTGTTCTTCCTTGGATAATACAGAACCGGTATCCTTCTGTAAGAGCAGTATCTCACTTTTGTATATATCAGCATCCGGACCTTCAGAGTCATCTCCGTACAGTCCTCCGTAATTTAACCTGTTATCCTCATCATAGTCCACTCCGCCGATATCCCTGTCCATTATCCTTTCAAAGACAGCATTTACAGAGTCAAGCACCTGTTTTCTGCTTCGGTAATTCACCGACAGATCCACTCTCCTTAAAGGTATACCGCCCTTTTTATACTCCCCGTATTTCTCCATAAAAAGTGTCGGGTCCGCATTCCTGAATCTGTAGATACTCTGCTTGACATCGCCGACCATGAATCTGTCATATACACCGCTATCCTCCCCTGATATACTGTGTATAAGCCATTCCTGAATATGATTGGAATCCTGATATTCATCGATCATCAGCTCCTTATAGCTGTTCCTGTAATCAAGCGCAACTCCGGACGGAACATAACTACCGTTTTCTTTCACCAGAAGTATCTCCAGAGCCATATGTTCAATATCGGAGAATGTCAGTATCCCACGTCTTCTCTTCTCTTCGTCCAGTCTCTCACGATATCTCATTACAAGATCAAGCAGCCCGTTAACAGCTTTTTCCGTATCCTGCATATGCTCTGTCTGCACTTCCCACGGGAAAGAAAAATAATCCTTTTTTATATCATTAATTAAATCCTTATATAATTCTCTGTGCTTTTTTGCTCTCTCCTTTACCTCCGCTTCGCAATCGGTCTTGGAAGGAAGCCTGTCCCAGCTTATATCATCTGCAAGCAGGGTCCGGATCTCCTCTATGTCCTTTGCATTCATAAGGTCTTCTATGATCCTCTCATCACTGTCACAGATGCGCAGATACTCCGATGGTCCATCCGTCATACACAGTTCTCTTAACGAGTTCAGCGCCTTACCTGCATCCGATATTCTTTCCTTAACATCATATGTAAGACCGGCTATCCAACTGCTCCCATACAGTTCATCCTTATTATGCGCTTTATAATCGTTACGCCTTTCTTCAATATAATCGTCGAAGAAAGGAGCCTTGTCAGCCTCTTTATATGTATCCGCTATACTCTTTTTTATCTTCTTAAGATTATCCTTGCTCTCGAATCTGTCGAAGAATTCATCCCCGGATTCCACACCGATATCCGAAAGCGCCTCTTCAAGCACGTCATCCAATACCTCGTCCGCCACGGCTCTGATCTCATTCTCATTCACGACCCGAAAGCCCGGCTCTAATCCTATCTCTGTGAAGTTATTCTTAAGGATTCCCAGACAGAAGCTGTCTATCGTGGTTATCTCGGCATTATGGATAAGAGCTGTCTGCTTTTTGATGTGTGCATCCGCGTTCTTTTCCCTGGCCGCCTTAACAATAGCTTCGGTTATTCTGCTTCGCATCTCTGCTGCGGCAGCATTGGTGAAGGTAAGGACAAGTATCCTGTCTATATCTATAGGATCTTTTTTATCCATGATCCTTGACATTATCCTCTCTACGAGCACCCTTGTCTTGCCCGAGCCCGCAGCGGCAGAGACCAGTATATTACAATCTCTTAATTCCACTATCTCTTTCTGTAAAGGACTTAAAGTTACACCCATTTTACCCCATCTCCGTTTTATGATCCAAGCCGCATAACTCATCGGACATACGTTTAAGCAGCGCCTCATCGCTGTCTGCGTACATGACCTTTTTCTCAAATCCCGGCATATGCGGATCAAAGCCGCATACCTCGGCATACTCACAGTATCTGCAGGAATCGAATTCAGTATTCGAAGCGCTCCTTCTTATCTCAAAGGGCTCTATGCCTATATCGCCCTTCGCCATACGTTCTGTAAGGTCTAAGAGCTTCTTATCCGCATACCTTGTTATTATCTCCATCCCCTCTTCACTTACAACCCTTGATGTGGACTTATGGCCGTTAGCCCCGCGGCTTACGGGGACAACATCGGATTCAGGCGTATCGGAGGTATCAAGGCTGTGGATTATGTCTTCTGAGATATCCACAAGCCCCTTAGTCCTTAGAGCTTTGATTATCTTAGCGTTAATTGCTTCATCGCTTTCTTCCTTATCAACCGCAATCAGCGGATCGTCAATATGATAATAAAGCATGGCCGCAGGTCTTATCTCCCTTCCGCGGTATTCCTTTCCTATAGACTCCATGGCGGCATTCATATAGACCACCATCTGCAACTGCACACCATGATAGAAGCTCATAAGGCTGAAATCCCTGTTGCCGGACTTGTAATCCACTACCTTCACTAAAACCTTATCATCCTTTACATCAAGGTCAAGTCTGTCTATCTTGCCCTTTACCTTAAGAGCTGTTAAGTCCGTCCGAAGTTCTCTTTCAAATTCATATTCGTACTCATAAGGCTTGAACTCACCCTTTTTAAGCTGATACGCCAGAGTCTTAACGGTCCTTAGCATGACCTTCTTCATCCTCTTAACTATGTATCTGTTCCTCTCATTCTCAAAAAGCAGCGAATCAGTATACCTTGCCGCCTCCATATCCACTGCCTTTTCTATTAGTTCCTCAGCCGTTATATCATCAAAGTCTAACCAGTCCATCCCCTTTTCTTCAAGCAGACCGTTGAATATCTCCAGCACACCGTGATATATGCTTCCCATGTCCGTAGCTTCTATACCGTAAGTCTCCCGTTCCTTTAATCCCATACCGTACTTAAGGAAATACGAGTAAGCACAGCCTGCGAATGTCTCAAGCCTGCTTATACTGGTATACATCCTGCTTCCGTACAAAAGTCCTGAGATATATGGAGTAAGTGCTTTCCTGTTATATGAATAAAAGGCGTTATCTGTCATTGCCTTAAGGGCTTCCTCATCATCTTTAAGGATGTCCGCCATCTGACGAAGGCCGTCGATATCTTCTTTAGTCGCTATTCCCAATGCATACCTTCGTATGAATCCGCAATATGCCTCTCTAACCTCCGACTTCGTGCCCATTTCTTTTACAGGGTCGGTGTTATCCTCAGTCCTGTCCTTAACAGCCGGGAAAAGACTCCTTATCTGCATCGTTATGTCGGACGGTCTTATGGCCTTAAGTTCATCATCCATTGTCACATAGGATAAGAAGAGCTTGTCCGATGGCTTGGTCAGATTGCAATACAGATAGAATCTGTCTATATATACCCTGCTTCTGGGTGAGGGCGACAACTCCACATCGCACCCTTTGAGGAATTCCCTGTCTCCATCCGATATCAATCCTCCTTTGCCGGTATTCTTGGGAACCCACCCGTCATTAAGCCCTAAGAAGAACAGATATTTAACAGGCTTAAGCCTGCTTCTCTCCATGTCTCCGATTATCACCCTGTCCACACTCTGCGGGATAGTACCCACCTCGATCTCGTCAAAGCCGGCCTCAATAAGCTTTAAGAATTCCGCCGGCTCCATGCTCTCACTACCTGTCAGATCATGTATCTGTTCAAGAAGGTGCACTGTCAGCCTGTATATCTGTGCATATTCCCTTGAAGAAGTATGATCTCCCATATCCTCGAATTTCTCCGAATATGCTCTGAGCTTTTCAGAACAGTTGTTATTTTTGATCAGTTCGTACAATGCCGCTACCATCTCGGATGCAGTCTTCTTCTTATCCTTCCTAAGTCCGGCTTCCGTAAGCGGCCTTAGGCTGTCCGTAAGCTTAACCCTTATATCATTAAGCCTCTTAAGCTCTTCGGTACTATCATCATCAAGCCTCATCTGTCTTGTAGTCTTATAAAAAGGCGTATTATACGCCCGCATTCCCTTCACGCCGACAGCCGTGACATAATTATCCAGAATATCCGTATCCGCAGGGCTTATGTCACCGAATCCGGTCCTTAAGAATCTGAATACCGATTCGTAACTGTAATCGCACACTATGATGTCTAAAGCGGATTTAACATATTCTACAAAGGGATTCTGGACTATTCCCTTATTCCTGTCCATATAATACGGTATGCCGTAATCATCGAGTATCTCTTCCATATCCCCGGCATATGCCTCCAGATTGCCCGTTATCACGGCAATATCCCTGTAACAGGCTCCGTCCTCCTTCACAAGCCTGTCTATTTTTGATGCAAGACCTCTTACATCATCTCTTATCGTCTTATACGAAGTGAGAGTTATATCATTGCATTCTCCTTCATATACAATACCCCTGTCTCTGTATAGCTGTCTTTCCAAGAAAGACAACTCCGGACTTCCGGAGTATCTTTTTCCTCCCTCCGTATATATTGTTTCAACCGGTATGCCCTTTCTGTCTGCGATATCTTTAAGGGTCTTATATGTCTTATGTGTCAGGGCAAAAAGATCACTCTCATTGACCGATGCGGTCGACACTTCCGGGCTGCCTGCATTATCCTCAAAAGTCAGCGTGATCTCTATATTCCCTGCCACATCCATAAGTGCTTCAAGCACCCTGTTCTGGACCGGAGTGAAGCCGGTGAATCCATCAAATATGACAGTACTGTCCTTGATAAGATGACACTTATATATCTCCCTTGCCAGTACATCCATTGCCTCTTCGGTGGTTATATATCTGTCCTTGATGTAATCCGTGAAGAGTCCGTACATCACGGACAGATCTTTTATTTTCCTAACTAGTGTTATTTTATTGCCGCCCTCGGAATATTCTATCAGTCTGTTAAGCTTTTCGGAATCTATATCATATTGCATGAATTCGGATATTGCCGATTTTACCTCATGTATAAAGCCGGGCTTATTAAGCTTTCCGGCAAGGTATGGTATACTGTTCCCGGCTTCGGATGCAAGACGCCTTAAGATAAGGTTTTTGCCTGTGTCATCCAATACGGGGATATTCCCTCCCCCTGTCTGTTCGAACACCCTGTGGGCAAGCCTTGAGAAGCTTAAGATCTCTATGTTCATGATCCCCATGGCACTGCTGTTCTTCACAAAATCCATCTGAGTCTGCATGGTGAACTGATCGGGAACTATCACTAAGTAAGACTGCCTTGGATTCTCTTCGGCAGCCTTGATCGTCTTTTCGCGTATATATGTACTTTTTCCCGAACCGGATGGTCCTATGATAAATTTCAGACTCATTTGATACTCCATACCAAGCCTTTTAAGGCTCAAGAGGCGAATCTTATATTCGCCGATGCGATAAAGCCACTTTTACTTCTTAGCTGTATACGGCGGATCGGCAGGGAATCCGCCTTTTAAGCGCTGCATGCAGTTTTGCAGGGCTTCTTTACTGTCTCCCCAGTCCGCATCCTTATTACGGTAGTCAAATTTCTCTATCAGCCACGATACATCCCCGTAAAGCTTCTCCATCTCCGCCTTCATGATCGGGATCATCTCATCTGCGAACTCCTTTTGTCTGCTCTCCTTAAGATGAGCTCCGGCATATTCAAGCATGTCGGCAAAATGAGGAAGGCAGAAGCCCCTTCCTTTAAGCACACGGCTCTTAAAATCCTCATCAGAAGCATACATATCAAAGAAGGTCTTAAGATACCTGTCATAATGCTCTTTAAAACCATCACATATATAACAACTGTTCTGTCTTGACCGGACCCAGTCCGTTACGGAATTGGCTCCCTTAGCCTCACTCTTTTTTAATATCGAAGTGACTCCGTAGGCTTTGGGGCTGTAGGCATCAAAGGCTTTATTGGATTCATCTATCATACGCTTCATGTGCGTCTTCATGATCCAGGCATTACCAAGGGTATTGCCGTAATCATACATTTTCTTAAAATGCTCTCTGCAGAATCCTGCTCTGTCTGTTTTATCCCTGACATCGCTTTCCATATATGAGGAACCCGACCCAAGCACGAAGTCCATCATATCCTGCTCTATTGACCTTTCAATATAGCAGAGTGGACATTCGCTCCCTGCATTAACCGCATCATTGATCGGTATATTATACAGTCTTTCCTTCACTTATATCTTCCTTTCCGTTTTGTTATTCATAACCCACTCATATCGATCTCTATGCCGAGCCCGGATCACTGTGTGAAAAAGATGTATCAACATATTCTCACACTGACCTTTTTAAGTATACCATATTACGCCCCCAGCTTGAAGTATAATGACGCTTTAGTCCCGTACATTTGTGTTATCCATCTTATGTATACACAAGATGTAGCGGTTGAGAAAGCCTCTGCTTTTATGGTATATTTTCTATTGTCCACACTGGTCAATGGTAAGGGGGTTATATGAACGAGAAATTCTTTGATCTGAAAAGTGATAAGCAGGATCGGATGATCAATGCTGCTCTTCACCTTTTTGCCGATAACGGGTATAAGCATGCAAGCACGGACGATATAGTGAGAGAGGCCGGGATCAGTAAAGGGCTTCTTTTCCACTATTTCACCAACAAGGAAGGTCTGTATTCATTCCTTACCGATTACAGTGTCAAATACCTTCTCTTCGAATATGACAGAGCCATAGAAGGAGAGACTGATTTTTTTGCGTTCTATGATAAGATGGAAAATGCCAAGATGGGCGTTCTTCGTAACTACCCCTATATGTATAAATTCATAGATACCTGCAAGTCCGAGACGGATCCGGATATCCTGTCCATAAGCAGGGAGTCACTTAAGCGCTATAACGACGCAATAGAAAGCTACGAAAGCAAATTAACGACTCCCGGCTTAAGAAACACCGTCTCCGTTACGGAACTGCAGGCTTTACTCAGATACACTATCGACGGCCTTACCGCCGAGCATCTTAAGAAAAAGAAGCCCGATCCCGATATGCTATACCGGGATATAAGGAAATACATCGGGCTGATTAAGGATCTGTCCGTTATCCCGGAATAGACGATCCTTATACTTCAAAATTAACTCCGGTGGGCTCTGCCTTTTCTTCTCTGTAGTCGTAATCCTTGCCCGGAAGGATCGCATTAAGAATAATACCGACAAGCGATCCAACTGCAAGTCCTGACAGACTTATGGTTATGCTTCCGATGCTGAATGCAATGGCTCCTGCCTCGGAATAGTTGATACCTATGGAGAGCACCAGTATAAGCGCTCCTATAATGGTATTCCTGCTCTTAGAGAAATCTACCTTATTCTCCACCACATTACGTACACCGACTGCTGATATCATACCGTACAATACCAGTGATACGCCGCCCATAGTTGCTGCCGGCATACAGCTTATGACAGCCGAAAGCTTGGGGCAGAAGGAGAATACTATCGCGAAGATCGCTGCAAGTCTTATCACGAAAGGATCAAAAACCTTAGTAAGGGTAAGCACTCCGGTATTCTCACCGTATGTCGTATTGGCAGGTGCTCCGAATAAGGATGCTATAAGCGTCGCAAGTCCGTCACCAAGCAATGTCCTGTGAAGTCCCGGATCCTTGATATAATTTTTGCCTACGGTAGATGATATCGCTGATATATCCCCTATATGCTCAACCATTGTGGCAAGAGCTATCGGAGTAATGGTGATCGCAGCCGTTATAAGAAGAGACGTATCCGCATTGCCAAAAAGCGAGAATACCGTCCTGTCCCACTGGATCGGAAATCCTATCCATGCCGCTTCCTTAACAGGTGTAAAATCAACATCTCCCACTATGGCCGCTGCAAGATATGAACCAACCACACCGAGCACTATGGGAATGATCTTGATCATACCCTTACCCCAGATATTACATACTATGATGATAACTATTGCCAGAAGGGCTATCCACCAGTTCGATGAACAGTTGCTGATCGCAGATGTTGAAAGATTAAGACCGATCGCGATTATTATGGGTCCTGTCACTATCGGCGGGAAATACTTCATGACCTTAGATGTACCGAAGGCCTTAAAAAGTGCCGAAAGTATCACATACAAGAGTGCCGAACATGCGACACCGAAGCAGGCATACGGCAGAAGTTCTTTCTCCCCTCCGGGTGCTATAGCGGCATAGCCTGCCAGAAACGCAAAGGACGAACCTAAGAATGCAGGCACCATGCCCTTTGACAGAAAATGAAAAAGCAATGTTCCTATGCCTGCAAAAAGCAGGGTGGTCGATACGTCAAGTCCCGTTATGACGGGTACCAGTACCGTGGCTCCGAACATTGCGAACATGTGCTGTAATCCGAGTACTATCACCTTGGTGGTTCCAAGAGTCTTAGCATCATAAACAGCGTTTTCAGTTGAACCGTTATCTTTTGTACTCATTCTCCCTCCTATGTTTTTTACTGATCATACATTGATACCTTTTGATATAGTATATTCATTTGAATGTACAGTCAAGCAATAATAGGCGATATTTCCCGCTTTTTTGTGTTAATTTTGGATTTAACACACAATATCTTGTGTTTAATACTTATTGTATTTTGTCACAAAATGAGTTAAAATATATACGGAACATTCTGTGGGGAAATAAGGAGAAATGCTATGAGTAAGATCATCAGAAAGCTTTTGGCGGTTATAGCCATAATATCCGTAGTCGCCGGTGCAGCATATTGTATCACCCGTTTCCTGTTGGCGACGGACGATATCTCCGGCACTGACGAAGATACCAAGGTTGCTGTAAGACACGAACCGGTCAAGAGACGTTATATCAAGCTTACTCTTCCGGAAGAATAACGATAAAAAGGACCTGAATCACAGTTCAGGTCCTTTTTATATAATACCGTCATCAGTTGCTATTACTTATTCTTCATCGCACGAACAACCTCTTCCTTAAGGTCTCTGGCCTTATCCTTTAACCTCGGACTTGCAGAGGGTGATGCCAAAAGGGTAGCTATCATCTTGGCACTTACATCGTAATGACCCTGGTCAAGCGCAAGGCTTCCGATCAGATAATCCACTGTAGACTCGTCCATACCGCACATGGGGAAGGATTCGTTCTGTCTCGCGGAGATAAAACCTTCATAGGCATTCTTAAGGAATTCCTTCTCAAGCGATCTCGCCTGCTGTATAGCTGCATTAACAGCCTCATCCGATGCCTCTAAATCTTCCGCCCAGCTTCTGCATAACCAGCCTGCTCTTAAGCATATATATGCCTTCTCACTGGCTTTCGCATTCTTTACTACCGCATTGGCCAAAGCCAGCTTGTATCTTGCTATAGCATCATCATAAGAGTATACCCCCGTGGGCTCAGGCTGTGGCTTATAATTAGCGGATATCTTATCCAGTATGGTCTTCCTCTGAACCGGAGTTACGGGCTTAAAATACCTCGTAACAGCCGTGAATCCGCACTTGGGACAGGATACCACATCATACTTAAGCGGCTCTATTCCCTCGTATTTCTGTCTCAGATCCATGTCCATGCTGACAAGCTTGGCCTTTCCGGTCCTAAGTGCCCTGTTCTTAAAGGTGTTGGAACAGATAGGGCACTCATGGGTCTTATCAAGAAGCATCTCTGCTTCTAGCATCTCGGGGGTCTTTTCCTCTTCCTTGACTTCTTCCTTGGAATTGGCAGCCTTGGGCTTACTCTCCTCGAAAAGGTTAGAACTGGAGATATCTCCCAGTCCCAGATCCTCAAGTCCTGCAAATAAATTAGTATCCATAATCCTACCTCTGCTTTACTCGTCTTTCTTAGGCAACACGAACGAACTCTTAAGAGATACTATACGGTTGAATACCGGCGCATCCTTCACGGAGTCCTTCGAATCAACGCAATAAAAACCGTTTCTTACAAATTGAAATCTGTCATCCCCACCTGCCGTTGCAAGTGCCGCTTCAAGCCTGCAACCATCCATTATCTTAACGGAATTCGGATTCAGATTCAAGCTTCCGTCTTCGTTATATACTCCCTTTTCCTCGTCTATAAGGTTCTCGTACAGTCTGCAGGTCGCTTTAATACTGCTGTCAGCCTCGACCCAATGTATTGTACCCTTTACCTTCCTTCCGTCGGGACTGTTACCCCCTCGGCTTAACGGATCATATGTGCAGTGAACCCTTATCACATTGCCGTCATCATCCTTATCACATGAGACGCACCTGACAAAATACGCATGCATGAGCCTTACCTCATTGCCGGGGAAAAGTCTGAAATACTTCTTCACAGGCTCCTCCATAAAGTCCTCACGCTCTATGTAAAGTCTTCGACCGAAGGATACCTTACGGCTTCCCAAGGCCTCATTCTCAAGATTATTGGGTACATCTATAAGCTCATGCTCTCCCTCGGGATAATTGTCAATTATAAGCTCTATAGGATCAAGTACTGCCATCATCCTCGGTCTGCTTACCTTAAGATCCTCTCTTATGCAATACTCAAGCATCGCATAATCGGATGTGGAATTGGCCTTGGATACACCGCTTAGCTCGATGAACATCCTTATGGACTCGGGCGTGAAGCCTCTCCTTCTTAAGGCGGCTATAGTCACAAGTCTGGGATCATCCCAACCGTCCACGATTCCATCCTCCACAAGACGCTTGATATATCTCTTACCTGTCACCACATTGGTAAGGTACATCTTGGCGAATTCCGTCTGCTTGGGAGCCTGCTCCGGAGACGACTTATAGCCTGTCTCTATGAGGACCCAGTCATATAACGGTCTGTGATCCTCGAACTCAAGCGTACATATCGAATTGGTGATGCCCTCTATAGCATCCTCGATGGGATGGGCAAAATCATACATGGGATATATGCACCACTTATCGCCTGTATTGTGATGATTAAGGTGTGCCACCCTGTATATTACCGGATCCCTCATATTGATATTGGGAGATGCCATATCTATCCTGGCTCTTAAAACCTTACTTCCGTCCGGATACTTGCCTTCCTTCATCTCTGTAAAAAGCCTAAGATTCTCCTCTATCGACCTGTTCCTGTAAGGATCCTCCTTCCCCGGCTCCGTAAGAGTTCCTCTGTATTCCCTTATCTCATCGGCGGTTAAGTCCGATACATATGCCTTCCCGTTCTTAACAAGCCCAAGCGCATCCTCATACATCCTGTCAAAATAGTCCGATGCGAAGAAAAGATTATCCTTCCAGTCTGCACCGAGCCATGCGATATCGGCCTTTATCGAATCCACGAACTCAGTCTTCTCCTTGGTTGGATTCGTGTCATCAAAGCGCATATGGAATTCTCCGCCGTACTCCTTGGCCAGACCGTAATTAAGGAGTATGCTCTTGGCATGTCCTATATGGAGATAACCGTTAGGCTCCGGCGGGAATCTGGTGACAACCCTATCATATACACCGTCAGCCAGATCCTTATCTATCATCTGCTCTATAAAGTTCCTGCTCTCTGTATCCATTATGATCACATTCTCCGATCCGTATATTCCGTAAATACGACTTATATTTTATTACGAAAAGCATATATCAGTCAATGAGTTAAAGCCGTATGCTTATGTGCTATATGCTATACGCTATACGCTATATATTCAGGTATTTTTTTTCAAAATCATCCTTTTTCATGGGCTTATCAAAATAATAGCCCTGGATCATGCGTACTTTCATGCTTTCAAGCACTTCATACTGCTCCCTGCACTCTATGCCCTCCACACATATATCCACGCCAAGGGCATATGCAAGCTCGCCTATCATCCTTATGAAAGACTTGGGATACTCATCTGTTGCCAGTTCCTTGACAAAGGACTGATCCACCTTGATCACATCAAAGGGTATCTCCCTGATATGGTTAAGGGACGAATAGCCTGTTCCGAAGTCATCTAAGGCTATCCTTACGCCGATATCCCTTATCTCGCCCATTATCGACTTCATCCTCTCCATATCGTTGATGGCAAGACTCTCTGTTACCTCCAGGGTGAGATTACGTGGATTAAGTCCTATATCATCTATGGTCTTTTTAATGGTATCTACGATATCATCCTGCATAAGCTGTACCACAGACAGATTGACATTCACCTTATATTCGGGATGACCGTTGTCATTCCAGTACCTGCACTCCCTGCAGGCCTCCTTAAGCACATGATCTCCGATAGGATTGATAAGCCCCAGATACTCGGCCAAAGGTATGAAATCCGCCGGTGATATGAATCCCAGCTCCTGCGAATTCCACCTTATTAAGGCTTCCGCTCCCGTGCATGCCGCTCCTCCGGCCTTTCTGATATCCACTATAGGCTGGTAGTATACCTCGAACTCACCGAGATGGCTTCCGACGGCATCCCTCATGTTCTTCTCCATATCCAGCCTCTTGCCCGATTCGCTTAAGGAGCTGCCGTTATACTTAGCCACCCTGTTCTTGCCGGTCTTCTTGGCACTGTACATGGCTATATCGGCTTTTCTGACAAGATCCTCAACGGTATCTCCTTCATCGGGGAAGGTAACGATACCCATACTCATGGTGCAGTAATACTCACCGTCCTTAAGATAGAAGGGTCTTGCGAATACTCCCTTAATATCTTCTATGATACCGTCAAAACGCTCATATTGTCTGGGTGGGATGATCATTACGAATTCATCTCCTCCCATACGGTAACAGTTCTCTTCAAGTCCTTTTATGCTCTTAATGGCAGAAGAGATATCCTTAAGCAGAATGTCTCCGTACTGGTGCCCAAGGCCGTCATTGATATGCTTGAAATCGTCCAGATCCATATATAACAGGGCACCGGTTGCATTGTACTTCTTGGCTTCATCTATGATCCTTGCCAGATCGCGTTCGCAACAGAGTCTGTTCAAAAGCCCCGTTAAGAAATCCGTATATGCCTGCTGCTCGATCTTCCTCTGATATATCTTTTTCTCGGTCACATCATATATTGCATAAAGCGCAACAGGTCTTCCATCAACCCAATGTATATCACTGTGGTGTATCTCATACCACGAGTCCTGCTCATAATCGTAGTATTCACGCACATTTACCGATTCTTCATCCTTCTCCCATACAATAGCCGTAAGCTCTTCGGACATACTGTCCTTAGGGAAAAGCGATTGCATTATCTTATTGACAAAAAGCGTCTCATGCTTTACCACATCGTTAACGATCACCGCACAGCCGACATGCTCAAGTATCTGCTCTAAGGAAGCATATGAGCTTACCAGGGAGTTCTTCTGAACCCGCTTTTCAAGGATATTCTGCAACACTCTCACGGCATCGCTTAGGAACTGCAGCTCGTGTATCTGCCAGTTCCTGTCCCTTTTATTCTCCAGAAAAACAGCGTACATATTGGTCGTCTGTCCGATGGTAACAGGCATGGCTACAAGAGCCCTGACCCTTCCGCTGATATTGTCTCCCTCCATATCCTTTAGCGAAGAAGCATCTGACGAGAGAATGATGGACTTTTTGCCCTCAAGAAAAGCGAATCTGGGAATATCCGTTGTCTTAGAATATATTGACTCTCCACTGTCCGAATATGAAGCGACAATGTCCATTACATCACCGCTTAATCTGGGACGGATCTTAAGGATATCGGCCTGATCCACTTCCAGATACCCCGCCGTGATCCTTAAGAACTCACTCATAATGGAATCAACTCCGTTGTCACTGTCCAGATACTTAAGTATCTCAGTTAGTGCCTCAACTCTCTTAAGGCTCTCAGCCATCTCATGAGCTGAGAATAAGGATCTCCTGCTCTTCTCCTCGAAGGATGCCAACGCAAGCTCGGATGATACTCTGTAATCACCTATCTCCCGAAGCGCATCGATGCTGCATATGAATTCCTGTGATGTCAGTCTCTTCCGTAATGCAGACATCTCCTCAGGCATGGGAGCTTCATCGGTATCAGTGATCACACCGGCGAAAAACCATACCTCCTTAACATGTCCTTCGTATTTTAACACAACGGCACCCAGCCTTATATACGGGCTGGATGTCTCTTCAATGATCTGATCTTCTATTCCGTCAAGCGTAAGTCTTGAATACATGTCCTGCATCAGCTCATCTGTCGCATACTTATGTATTATCTCACGTTCCTTCTCATTACCGGTAAAGTCTCTGATAAGCCTGTCAGAATCATCAAAACTGCATATATATAACCTGACGGCATCACTGAAAATATCAAAAAAATGCGAAACCTTCAGTTCTTCCACAGACTTTGGCAAATTGTCTTTAGTCATACGCACCGTTCCCACACAGTCGGCCATCTTATGCATCCACGCTGTAATTGGGTGCCTCCTTGGTAATCTGTATATCATGAGGATGAGACTCTTTAAGGGAAGCAGCAGTGATCTTAACGAATCTGCCGTTCTCTTTAAGCTCTTCTATGCTCTTCACGCCACAATATCCCATGCCGCTCCTTAATCCTCCAAGAAGCTGGAACACCGTATCTTCCACAAGTCCCTTATATGCTACGCGTCCTTCCACTCCTTCGGGTACGAGCTTCTTGGCATTGGACTGGAAGTATCTGTCCTTGCTTCCGTTCTCCATACCGGCTATGGAACCCATTCCTCTGTATACCTTGTACTTTCTTCCCTGATATAATTCAAATTCTCCGGGACTCTCCTCACATCCGGCGAACATACTTCCCATCATGCACACGTTAGCACCGGCTGCTATTGCCTTGGTGATGTCTCCGGAATATTTGATACCTCCGTCTGCGATGATCGGGATACCACACTCTTTTGCAACCGCATATGAATCCATAACCGCGGTTATCTGAGGAACTCCTATTCCCGCAACCACACGCGTTGTACATATGGAACCCGGTCCCATTCCTACCTTGACCGCATCCGCACCTGCTTCTATAAGTGCTTTGGTTCCTTCTCCGGTTGCCACATTACCGGCTATTACCTGAAGATCCGGATACTTATCCTTTATCATCTTAAGGCAGTTGATGACATTCTCCGAATGACCGTGAGCCGAATCAAGTACTACCACATCAACCTTGGCATTAACTAAAGCCTCCACCCTCTCTAGGACATTGGCTGTTATACCTATGGCCGCTCCGCATAAAAGCCTTCCCTGACTGTCCTTGGCAGACAGAGGATACTTGATCGTCTTCTCGATATCCTTAATGGTTATAAGTCCCTTAAGATTATAATCATCATCCACTATCGGAAGCTTCTCCTTGCGCGCCCTTGCCAGTATCTCCTTAGCCTCATCCAAGGTGATGCCCTCTTTTGCGGTGATTAGATTCTCACTTGTCATGGACTCCTTGATCTTCTTGGTGAAATCCGTCTCGAACTTGAGGTCTCTGTTGGTTATTATGCCCACAAGCTTCCTGCCTTCCGTAATCGGAACGCCCGAGATACGGAACTTACCCATGAGTTCATCTGCATCCTTAAGAGTATGCTCGGGACTTAAGGAGAAGGGATCCGTTATGACTCCGTTCTCCGAGCGCTTAACCTTATCAACCTCGTCTGCCTGTTCCTCGATAGTCATATTCTTGTGAATAATGCCTATTCCACCCTGTCTGGCCATTGCTATCGCCATCCTGTGCTCGGTAACCGTATCCATACCGGCACTCATCAGGGGAATGTTGAGCTTGATCGACTTAGTGAGATGCGTCGATACATCAATGGAATTGGGTACTACGTTGGCGTACGCCGGTACCAGCAATACATCATCAAAGGTTATTCCCTCTTTAATAATCTGTCCCATGTCATCCTCCTTATATTCATCTCATTCCTTACATCGTTTTGCTGTGTTCATCCGTATGCCGATGATCCTAATCCTTGAATACCTTACTCGGCGCCACACTGTATATCGCCTTAAATAATTTCTCATCAGGCTCTATGAGTATCCTTCGCGATCCTTCATAGATCATGACAAATACATCCTTTTTACGGCTCTCTTCCTTAGAAGAGTAATCCTCCGTCTTAAGTCCTCTATGCTCCTGCCCGTCAAGCCTGTAACTCCCAAGCCTTGCCATCAGCTCAAGCTTATTAAGATCAAAGGTCGTGATATGCTTTCTTTTCTCCTTTGAATATATGATATCCACATCAAGCTCTCTGTCAGTCAACGTATATTCATATTCCGTGTCAACCCTGAGGCCCACAAAATAAGCTCCGACTCCGGTCGCTATAGCCACTATTATTGGAATTAGTCCGAATACCCCCACAAGACCTGCAAGGGCAAGTATGACCGTCAACACCCACAAAAGAATCTTACATAGATTAAGTCCCGTATTAGCTTTAACAGGAACAAGCAATTCGATATGCTCGCTCATATTTTCCTCCGAAATGTTTTAAAAGATATTAATCAGATATTAGGTCAATTCTATTACAGCATCATCAAAAAAACAAGAGAAAAAAGATACCGACTATCACTTAATGAATTCCAAAAACCTGATGGCATTCTCCGTATTGCTGCCACTGTCGGCAAATCCCAGATAAATGGGTTCGTTACAGTTCTCATACCATCCCTCCCGCTTTATCCTTTCATAATCTCCTATCTCTATTCCCGCAGGAACATCGTGTCTTGGGGCATTGTCATTATCCATGGCTTCATCGGGATCATCCGCTATACTTGCCATCAGTATTCCGTCATATTTCTCATACTCTTCTTCCGGAAGGACCTCCCTTAAGTCAACCATATAGCCGACATCCGCAAGATTCTTAAATACGCTCTCGGGAGCGATTATTATATCCAGTTGTCCCGCAGCCATCCTTACGAAGAGCTTCTCCTGTGACTGCATATCAAAACCGTCCCCTTCACCCGTGGTAATCGTGTATTGTGTATCCAGATCCACTTCATGCTTATCATCAAGTTCAAGTTCTTCCTCTAATTCATGCCTGAATTCCTCATAATCCGCTCCGTAGAGGCTATTTACCATGGCTATTCCGAGTGCATTGTCCTTATTAGCCCTTATATCTCTTATCACGACTCCTGTAATGATAAGAACCGCTACCACGGTGATCACATACCACTTATAGTAATACACATAGTATCTGACCCTGTAAGCCTTCGACTTACCTTCAAGCCCATTATGCTGTTCCTGTCTTATCTCATCTCGTAATGATCCGGTATTCTTCATAGTATCCTCCATTCGACCTTCTATTCTATCTGCTCTTTGATAAGTGGTATATATGGGATCATAAGCCTGTCCGTTATCTCATATGCAAGCTTACGCATATCCTCCACCGCAGCGTCTATATTGTCCACGGTTATCCTGTATCTGTCACTGTCATCCCTAAGAGTCTCGTAGATAAGGTAATTGATATCCGGTGAAAAATGCAGGGTATCCATGTAATTATTCTCAATATCAAGGATGATCTCCCTGTCGTTCATATAATAATAAAATCTTACGTTATCATAGCCCACAAGTCTGTTCATAAGCGTCCTTGTGGCATACAGATAGAATTCCGTATCACCCTCCCTGTATACATTATCCCACCAGAGCATGGAATATGGCGGCATATATATAATAAATTCGGTGTCGGGATGAGCCCTTATAAGCTCCTCCATAAGGGCTATATTCCCATTAAGTCTCTCATCCATATAGTGGATATCATGCATTTCACTTACTTTCGGATGCCTTAAGTACAGTCCAGTACACATATCCAGATTGAATTCCTTCCACTGCCCCCAGTTATACGATGTCCCCTCATCATATTCCTCAAGGCATGATCTGGCTATCATATACGGTATACGCTGTAAGATCACATCCTTGTTAAAAAGATAACTGACATCATTGATCGGATCATCATCATACAGATACATGGGACACCCTGTCTCATCAAAGGTCGTATCCGTATCAGCCATAAGTGATGAAGGATCGCAATTATAGAAGACATATCTTATGTCATTACCCGATTCAAAGGCCTGATCAAGAAGATAGCACAGATCTGCCGTGGCTCCGTATGATCTTATGGCTTTTACGGATGTGCAGTCAAAGCCTTCATTAAACCAGTTATTATTATAGTTTTCCGATACCGAAGAACCGGCTATCACGGCATCATAATCAAAATGCTTAAGTGTTCCGATACACTGATATTCCTTCTCCGTAAGCACTGCCTTAAGCCCCGGAAGCGGTCTGTGATAATGATAGAACGGATCAAACACTATCACAGTGATTGCGGATAACCCCAGGAAAATCAGTATTAAAATTAAAGTTCGAATTAATAATTTCCTAATGTTCATCTTATCTGTCTTATCAGAAATTAAAATATATGAATGTACTTACCTGAGAAAGGCTTACTACGGAATATGTAAAGAGGATGGCAAGTATCGGAGGCATCCACGGTCTGCTCTTATATGTATTCTTAATATACACCGTATTCCTTCTGCCTATCACGAAAATCCCGATCGCCAGAAGCAGGATAAGGAATATAAGGGATGTCGCTCCTTTTCCGATACCGGCACCTCTGTTAAGCACCTGCATGGGCACATATAATTCCGGCATATTCATAACGTTCTCGGCAAGCTTTAGCAGATTGCCGGTCCAGCCCCTTGTAAAAAGATTGACAAGTATCCTCCATGCTACAGCCAGAGACTCGCTTCTAAAGGGGATAAGCAGCAGTAAAAAGGTTAGATCCGTGGCAATTATCCCTAATATACCGGGAATATCCCTTTTCCTTAAATTGTCCCATATTACCACCAGACCCGTTAACATTCCCCATACCACATATGTCCATGCCGCTCCGTGCCACAGTCCGCTTAGCAGGAACACAATGAAGATATTGACAAGTGTCCTTGCTCGCCCCTTCCTGCTTCCTCCAAGAGGTATGTATACATATGTCGTCATGAACCTTGTAAGAGTCATATGCCATCTTGTCCACAGTTCCTTAAGGCTGTGCGATCTGTACGGTGAATCAAAATTAACCGGAAGATCAAAGTTAAACATTGCTCCCAATCCTATAGCCATATCGCTGTATCCGCTAAAATCAAAATATAATTCCAGAAAATAGGCCAGCATCACAACGATCGTGGAAAAGGAATCAAGCATAAGATAATTATCAAATCCGTAATTAACCGCAACAGCGAGCGTGTCTGCAAGAAGGACCTTCTTGGAAAGTCCGATCACAAAGGATATAAGGCCTTCATATATCTTATCTGCATCGGGTTTTCTCCTTTCACGATCCTTTAACTGCGGTATGAATTCATCATGCAATACTATCGGTCCGGCAACAAGCTGAGGGAAGAAGGTGACATAGGCCGCATAGTCAATGATACCATAATGAGGAGCCCTGCCTTTTACCCTGTCTATCATATATGACAACTGCTGGAAGGTGAAAAAGCTTATGCCTAAGGGCAGCAATATATTCTTCAGATTATAATCCGTCTTAAAGATAAAGTTGATATTGGATATAAAGAAATCAAAGTATTTGAAGTAAAAAAGCAATCCCAGATTAATAAAAAGTGCGAAAAAAAGAGTTATTCCCTTACTAACCCTGCCTCTATCAAAAAGAAGGCTTACCATATAATTGCCTGTCATACTCAGAACGATAAGTAGCAGATATGATACATTAAACCACCCATAAAACCATAGGGATACCGCGATCAGAAAAACATCTGCCACTCTGTATAAGCCAAGCCTGTTAAGTCCGTAGAACCCAAGCAGAGACACCGGCAAAAAAAGAAATAGAAAAATATATGAATTAAAAAGCATAAATCAGTCTCCACCCGTAGCATTGTACATGGAAAAGACCATACGGGCGCTCTCAATAAGGCTATTACCGCTATCCATGCTGCATTTCTGTATGAACTTGTGTGCCTCTCCTTCCGTAAGTCCGTTTCTCTCCATTAAGATGCTTTTGGCCATATCTAGGATACGACGCTCTTCCTCTGTCCTCTTATGAGTACCCGTGCTGCTTTCCTTCTT
Organism: uncultured Lachnospiraceae bacterium; assembly: GCA_905235845.1. Lineage (GTDB taxonomy): Bacteria > Bacillota > Clostridia > Lachnospirales > Lachnospiraceae > Colinaster. The sequence goes on along the minus strand of CAJONG010000017.1, from coordinate 20,002 downwards.
TCTGCGGATCATGGACATCCGCATCATACCTATCGTCTCTATCAGGTCACTGATGACAAAAGGCATCGCAAGCTTGACTATGTCAGGATTCGTACACTCATTCAGCCTCTCTTTTGAGGCCACGAGCAGAAGCTTAAACCCCTCCGGCATGCATTCGCACAACTCAAAAAAGGGCATATCCGGCAGTTTGTATGCCGATACTATTATTCCCGTTCCCAATGAATCCGCAACGGACAGGGCATTAGCTCCGCTGTTGACCGTTGCCGCAACACCGATACCGTTTCTTACCAGGATATTCTTAACGTTTTTAGCATCATCCACGCGGGGAAAGGCTATGATTATATTGGCATTCACCATAGTATACCGTCAATATCTGTCCAGATACTGTTCCTTCTCCCACTCAGTAACCTGCGTCTGATACTCTTCCCACTCTCTTTTTTTGATATCCGTGTACATCCTGTACATGGGCTCTCCAAGCGTATCCCTTATAAGCTTATCCTTACCCAGTTCATTAAGCGCTTCCATGAGATTACTCGGAAGAGTGTTCTTAGATGTCCATTTGGTAAGAACTCCCTTCGGAGGCATGATCTTCTCTTCTATACCGTTTAAGCCTGCGCTTAAGCATACGGCAAGGGCAAGATAAGGATTCGCCGAAGGATCCGGACTCCTTAACTCTATTCGGCTGCCGTCCTGCCCTGCAACGGGTACCCTGAAGATCGTACGGTCACCGCAGGACAGTCTCTTATAGGAATTGACTATCGGATTGGTTATGGCTGTTATAGCTTTGATATGCTTGGCAAGACCTCCTATAAAATAATACGCTTCCTTCGACAGCCCCAATTCATCCTTCTTATCATAGAATATGTTCTTACCTCCCCTTGTAAGCGACATATTAAGATGCATGCCCGAGCCGTTGCAGTCTGTCTTGGGCTTGGGCATAAAGGTTGCATGCAGACCGTGCCTCTTGGCTATAGTCTTGACGGCAAGCTTGAAGGTCTGGATATTGTCAGCCGTACCAAGCGCATCGGAATATTTGAAATCAATCTCATGCTGGGCCGGCGCCATCTCATGATGTGATGACTCCACGACAAGATTCATCTGTTCCAAGGTAAGTACTATATCTCTTCTTGCATTCTCACCGAAATCAATCGGTCCGCAGTCAAAGTACCCGGCCTTTTCGCTGGTATCCGTAGTCGGCATGGCATTCTCGTCGGTATTAAAAAGGAAGAATTCACATTCGCTTCCAACTCTGAATTCATAGCCCATGGATGTCGCCTTATCAATCACGTTCTTAAGTATCCTTCTGGGATCTGCGGCATAGGGTGTCCTGTCAATGGAATATACGTCACAGAACAGCCTTGCGACTTTGCCCTGTTGCGGTCTCCACGGGAATATCTCAAAGGTATCCAGATCCGGATACAGGTACATCTCGGTTTCACTTCCGCTTCCATAATCCTCTACTGCCGCAGCGTCGAATATACACCCGTTATTTATGGCTTTTTCAAGTTGACTCGCTGTTACCGCCATGTTCTTAAGCCTGCCATGTAAGTCAGTAAACTGAAGCCTTATGAACTCTACATCCTCTTCGTTCACTCTTCGGATCATATCTTCCTTGTTATTCTTCATATGCACTCCTTTTCCAATAATTAAATCCTGATTGTTGACCTGTCAAAAACGCTATATCTTCTTTAATATCTTCCTCAATTCATCTGTATCAAAGGTATAATCGGTGTTACAGAAGTGACAGTTGAGCGTAATGGGTTCATTGTCGTCTATCATGGACTGAAGCTCCTTACGCCCCAGACTTATGAGAGCCTTCTCTATCCTTACCCTGTCACAATTGCAATAGAATCTCACCGATATTCTGTCTGTGTATTCTATATCAAAGCCCTTGAGTATCTCCGTAAGCATATTCTTCGGATCAAGACCCCTGCTTAACATCCCTGTGACCGAATCTATGGTTGATATATTATCCTCAAGCCTGCTTATAGTCTCATCATCGGCAATAAGCTGTACGATAAAACCGCCCGCCTGTGCAACCGTGGCATTCTCGCGGTTCATTAAAACTCCAAGCCCCACACAGGATGGTATCTGTTCGGAGGTGGCAAAGTAGTACGTAAGATCCTCCGCTATCTCACCTGTCTGCAACACAACCTGTCCCGCATACGGTTCCTTAAGTCCCATATCCTTGATCACGGTCAGTACTCCGTTCCCCACGGCTCCGCCCACATCAAGCTTGCCTGCAGGACTCGGTGGCAGCATAACACCCGGATTGCCCACAAAGCCCTTGACATCACCCTTGTTGTCAGCCGTCACAAGAATATTACCTATAGGCCCGTCTCCGTTTATCTGTATGGTTATAAGGTCATCATCATTCTTAAGCATCGTGCCCATCATGGCTGCCCCGGTAAGAGTCCTTCCAAGGGCTGCCGTGGCCACAGGGCTCAAAGCATGCATCATCCTTGCCTTTTCGACTGTATCAAGCGTATATGCTGCGAATGCCCGTATATTTCCGCCTGCTGCAGTCGCTCTTATGATATGATCCCCGTCACCGGATATCATCCGTTTATCCATCACTTTCCGTTCTCCATTGCTACTACCAGTATCCTTTCGCTCTTATCATCAGGAGCATTAAGTGTAACGCCATCAAGCATCTTAATAAGCTTAAGTCCTGACCCTTCTATGAGTTCTTTCATCTCCAGGGCCGTGAATCCCCGCTGAACATGCTCTTCAACGGTCTTACGGTATATGTCCTCATCCTTACCTGAACCCGTCCTTGTAAAAAGGGTCAGATCGTATTCATTAAGATGAGTAGACTCATCGTAGGTATTCTCCCATATGAAGCTGCAGTCTTCCCTGTTCTCCGCTATTGTGGAATCTCCTATGACTCCATACTTATATACGGTATTAAAATCAAAGACAAATATTCCCTTCGGATCAAGGTAGTTATTCACAAGTCTGAATGTCTTATCCAGCTCCTCATCCTCCAAAAGGTAATTGATACTGTCACACAGACTTATTATCGCCCTTACCGTACCGTATAATTCGAACGAGCGCATATCCTGACACAGATAGAGTATACCGTTCTCATCTGCATCATCAGCCTTATCTCTGGCTACGGACAGCATCTCCTGCGAAAGATCGATACCTATCATGTCGTATCCCGCTTCCGCCATGCGTACGGTTACATTACCGGTTCCACAGCCAAGCTCACAGACAAGCCCGTTGTCAATACCGTATTCTTTCAGTATATCGATGACACGTCCCGTCCATTCATCATACGGCACATCATCCATCAATTCGTCATAAACATCCGCAAAATCTCTATATATTTCCATCAAGATAATCTCTTAAGAATGCGATCAGAGCATCCATTTCTTCGTCCGTGCCTATACTGATACGCAGGTAGTCACTGATCCTTGGCTTATTCCACCATCTCAGATATATGTTTTTGTCCTTAGCAGCCGTGAATATATCCTTAGCCTTGACGCTCTTATGCGTAGCGAATATGAAATTGGACTTACTGTCGGGGAATTCAAAGCCAAGCTCACTAAGCTGCTTCTTGACACGTTCTCTTGTGGCAATGATCCTTTCACAGGTACTGACAAAGTATCCGTTATCCTCCAAAGCCGCCACGCCCGCACTGATAGTCAGCCTGCTCATGGTATATGAATTGATAGAGAATTTCACATCATTCATGTATCCTATAAGCCTGCTGTCTCCGAATGCCATTCCTATCCTTACCCCGGCCATCGAGCGTGATTTGGAAAAAGTCTGGACCACCAGCAGATTATCATATTCCCTGATAAGCGGCAGAACAGAACGACCGCCGAAATCAACATATGCTTCATCTATGATCACGACACTGTCCCTGTTGTTCTTAATGATGTACTCCAGATCCTCCACCGACTTCTCCACACCTGTCGGTGCATTGGGATTGGGTATTACTATCCCTCCGTTGGGTCTTATATAATCCTCCTTAACTATCCTGAATGCATTGTTAAGCGGGATCATCTCATAAGGTATCCTGTACAGGTCGCACCATACATCATAGAACGAATAGGTTATATCAGGGAAGATAACCGGTTTTTCCCCGTTAAAAAAAGTCAAAAAGGCTATGGCCAGGACATCATCGCTTCCCACTCCGACAAAGACATTGTCCTTACCTGTTCCATACACCTCACACAGCTTATCTCTGAGTTCTCCACCATATACATCCGGATACTTCCTAAGCTCGCTTATATCGTAATCCTCCAATGCTTTCTTCACTCCGGGAGCCGGAGGATAAGGATTCTCATTGGTATTAAGCTTGATAACCTCCCCTGTCGGCTGTTCTCCGGGAGTATATGGTATGACTTTTCTGACATTATCTTCCCAGTTCATCTTATTCCACCATTCCTATTATATAATAAAACATCCATCCTCTATTTTTAGATATTTTATGAAAAAAATCAAGTAAAACACTTGCTTTTTTAAAATACCTAATATATAATCGTAACACTTACCCTTTGCGTATTAAACAACACACAGTAATACCTGTATAGGCCAATAATGATGATTTTGACCTAAGGGGGTAATTATGTATTATATTGTAAGACATACTAAGTCCCGTTCGGGGCTTTTTTCTTTTATCAAAGACAGACTGCTTATCACGATAGCAGCTACTCTGCTTTCCTCTGTACTTGTTCTGTCTGTTGCACTGCTATCGTCTATCCGTGTATATGCCGGTGATACGTCCATCGTGACTAGGATGACGATATATCACTGCCATACCGGAAGCAGCGGAGGCGGTGGAGGCTGCTATTCCATCGCAAGAACAGGAACCAGATCATACGAGGTACCCTGTGGCGGTACGCTCCACTACTGGGGCGATGACTGGGGCACTTCGGAATGTACCCGTTGCGGAGCCTCATACTTCGGCGACCGCGGAGGAGAAAGCTGTCCTCATTCCGAGACCAAGACAGAATCCTATACCTATTATGAGTTAGGCTGCGGTCACAGCACAAGTGACATACTGGGTTATGTGACATATACCGTGGATACTACAGAGTGGGCTAAGGATGTACATGTAACGGTGGAGATAGAGAATACGGGTATGAATCTGTCTGATACTCCGTATGTGAAGAACGGAATCGGTTATGAAGACGGCGATTTTACACTGGATGAGAACGGTACATATACTTTCTCTGTGTCGGCTGACAGCAATTCCAATACCGGAGCCGCCTCCTATACCGTCACGGTAAGCAATATCGACCACTACGAACCCACGGTAATGGATTATACTCTTGACCCCACCGACTGGGTAAGGGAAGGAGTGACCCTAAGCCTTGATGATGTAAGAGATATACAGCCGGACGGAAGTGACGGCTGCGGACTCAATGAATTCCCGTACAGTTATGACGGTGGGGAGACATGGACCGATGATCCCACACATTTCTATGAGAATAACGGGGATTACGAGGTCTTAATAAGGGATATTTTGGATAATACTGCTACCTTAGGCTTCACTATCGACAATATAGACAACGAAGCACCCCGTATCCTTAAGTTCCAATACGACCACACGAAGAATATAAGGACAGTTACCGTCACTGTTGAATGTGATGATGTTCTGTCAGACGGCAGAGACGGTGTGGGACTTGATGACCTTCCCTACAGCTATGACGGAGGGAAGACATGGACAGACAGTACTTCATATACAGTCACTCATAATACGGTGATCGAATTCAGAGCGAGGGATAAACTGGGTAATACAGCGGTCCTTAATGAGCCAATCACCAATATAGATGACTATGCTCCTTCCGTGACCCATTATCTGTATCCCGGTTATTGGACCTGCGGTGATGTAGAAGTAAGCTTTGAAGCTAAGGATATCAATCCGGACGGAAGCGATGGTATAGGTCTTCCCGATAAGTGCTTCTCATATGATAGTGGAAAAACATGGACGGATGAGGATTCGGTCACTGTATCCGATAATTGCCATGTACAGGTGGCAGTACGTGATAAGAACGGCAATATCAATTATTACAGCTTAGATGTTATCAATATAGACAGGATCGCTCCTTCGATCACTGCCTCATATACACTTACGAATGACAGAAAGGCTGCGATCCTGTCTGCCGATGGTCAGGATAGAGAATCCGGGATCAACTGGGACAGGTTCGATTGGACAGGACCTGAAAGCGGAAGCGGCTGTTCTATCGTAGTAACAACAGACGGAACCTATACCGTAACGGGGTATGATAAGGCCGGCAACAGCGCAACGGTTTCCGTGGAAGTAACAGGCATAAGACTAAGCCTCCTTCCCATAAAGGCCGATATCACCCCCATCCCTCCGGATGAGGATGTCAGGATCATACGGGATACAGTCAATGTGGAATTACCTAAGAATGTATCCGAGTCAAAGCCTGAACCGGTAAATGATCTTAATAATAGCGATACTGCCATCCATAAGAGTCTGTGGGAGAGATTGTCGGATTATTGGAACGATCTGTCCCTCTTACAGAAGATACTTCTTGTAGCCGCACTTATCACGATCCTTGCAGCTCTTATCGCATTACTGATCCTGTGGTATAAAAGCGTGGCTATATATAACAGCAAGGGGAGTAATAAGGCTTCGGATGCCGAGTCCGAAAGCTTCGCCTTCCTTGGATATCGGCTTATACATACAGATAACGGCAGCTTTACTGTCACAGTATCGGAAGCGACCTGGAATAAAGCCACGACAACATACTTCCGCTTTAGGTTCAATCCTCTCTTTGCCTTCATTCATAAGGGTGAGCAGATATACTTCTCATTCCCCGAGGATATCATCAAAACCGATAAGATATCTCACTATGTGGATGTGTTGGTAAGATAAAATCAAAAACCTCTGTAAATACCGATTGACCAAAGAAAGGAGATAATACTATAATCTTTCATATAGACAGTTATGTGGAGGATTAGTATGGAAGAAAATATGACAAGTGCTGAATTCAAAACATTTATGGAATTGATACGTATGATACTGAACAGTTGCACATCCCTAGACGAAGCCAGGGAGAAGATACTGGGGCTCAGTATCTATAATGAAACAGACTGAATTATAGAATCCAATCATTAAAAATCCGTCGCAGCATAATACTGCGACGGGTTTTTCATATATTTCGCATACAGGCTATTGCTCAAAGCCTTCTCCCAGTATCCTGTCCGAAGCATCCTCGATAACCCCGATTATATCATCTGCTTCACTATAGAACTGGTTCTGCTGCGGAACAGCTTTGATCTGATGATAGAAATTAGTATATGTAACCTGCATATACGGAATAATATAAGCTAGTGATATCCACCCGACAAAGGGGATCAGGCACAGCAAAAACCACGGCAGGAATGACAACTTCAATACGAAGAATTCCCATCTGTGCCCTCGCATGATGGCTTTGCTCTCCTTTACACACTGCGTAGATGTTAAAGCCGGATTCTCATTCATTACATATATTGACATGGCATATTTTGAGATGATTGTCGAATATGGAATAAGCAGAACGACTCCTATAATTACCGTGATCAGTATAAGGATAAGTATCATTCCCAATATGGCAATAAGACCATCACCGAAACTGTTGCCAAGTCCCCATGAGGAAGTAATACTGCCCATAAGATCACCCATCCTGTCATCATCCGATACGATCACAGCGATCGCCACACCTATGATAATGATCCATACAAGATAGATGGGAATGATCCACAGGATCTCGAATAACTTCTTAAGCCATACCGTACCTATGGATTTACCGAACTTCGTCTTATAGGGTTCAAATACGGTGCCCAACTGAGGGACATCACCATATGTAAGATTAAGCAACACCTGGGACAACCCCACACTGATCATCGGAAATACAAAAAACCAATAGGCAAGTGATAGTACATTGGCAAGATTCGAATACGCCGATAACGCCATGACATCGCCTTCCAAGAGGTCATCTATCATTTCATAGGATGAACTTGTGATGGCTTCGAACATGGTCTTATACACGCTGCCAAGCCTCGGCATTAATATGACACTAAGCCCCCTATTACATATGAAGCTTACTCCCCACACCGTTAAAAAGCATATGAACAATGCACCGAATTTGCCGCTCATCTGCCGTCTTGATTGTTCTTTAAGTTCTGCTCTTGTAACATTCATACACTCAATACTCCTTAGAATTAAAATAATTCTAACCGTTTTCACCCTTTTTGACAATAATATGCTATTATATATTTAGAATGTATAATTTCCAAGAGAGAGGAGAGTAGAAATGGAATTTACTAGAGCAGAAATCAAAGAGCAGGCTAAAGCCCAACTCAAAGGAAAGGTATGGATGTTATTCCTGTGCATACTTGTTGTAGCAGTTATCAGCGGAATAATCTCCGGTGTGGCATCGGCATTACAATCAGCCGGCAGTGCAGTGCTGGGAACAATCATATCTCTTGTTGGATCATTACTCGTTACGCCTCCGCTTACAGTCGGACTTGTAATGGTATTCCTCAATGTGACATATGGTGAGGAACCCAAGGTAGGAACAGTGTTCGAGCCTTACAAGAAGTGCTTCGGCAAATCTATCGCCCTTACATTACTTGTAGGAATCTTCGTAATACTGTGGTCATGCCTTTTGATCATCCCCGGAATCATCATGGCATATGCTTATTCACAGTCATTCCGTATCATGATCGAGAATCCTGAGCTCTCAGTAACGGAATGTATCAAAGAGAGTAAGAGGATCATGAAGGGGCGTAAGTTAGACCTCTTCGTTCTTCAGTTATCCTTCATCCTTTGGATCTTACTTGTGGCAGTTACATTCGGTATAGCAGGCATATATGTATATCCTTACATGCAGCTTACGGAGACCAATTTCTACCATAAGATCAAGGCCGGCGGAGATCAGGAAGGTGATTACAACAACGCTGCTACCAATGCAGTTACGGATATCATCGAGAACGTAGCCAATAAGGTTGAGGATGTAGCATCAGGTGTTGCAGATAAGGCTTCAGACGCACTGGATAGTGTGGCCGACAAGGTATCAGATGCCATTGACGGTAAGGATAATGATTGATCATCTGATCAGTAACAGAGTAATTTAACTATGTATACCTACAGCCGGTTCGAAGAACCGGCTGTATTTCATATCTTCGGTTATAAACTTCCAGGTATATAAGCAACTGTCATTTATTGATATGCTGGGATAGATCCGAATAGCTTTTTCCCGTATATTTCTTAAAGCATCTTCCGAAATAATTGGGATCAGGTATACCCACTTCAGAAGCGGCTATGAACATCTTGACATTACTCTCGGCCAGCTTCATCGCTTTATTCATTCTAAGTTCCGTGAGATACTCTACGAAATTTTTGCCGGTATCCTGCTTGAACTTCCTTGACAGATAACTTGCACTGAACCCAAAGTACTGTGCTACAAAAGTAAGATTAAGCTTAGGATCGGTATAATTATCCTCAAGATACTTCTTGATCTGCTCGGTAGCGTTATTCTCACCGGTCATTATGGGTTCCTGCTCATCCTCGGTCTCTTCGCAGGATATAAGTTCAGCATCCAGTTGCCCCTTAACCTTGTTAAGAACCTTGATTACCTCAGATCTTACCATAGGCTTTAACATGTATTCAAAGACAGGCAGACTTACGCATTTCCTGGCATATTCAAAATCATCGAACGCAGTCATTATAATGATCACAAGCTTCGGATATCTCTCGGTAGCCATCTGTGTGAATTCTATTCCATCCATAAAAGGCATCGATATGTCCACAAATGCGATATCGGGTCTTATATCGTCGATCACATTGATGGCCTCCACACCGCTTGAAGCCTCGCCCACGACCTCCATCCCGAGATCCTCCCACGCTATACCTGCCTTCATCAGCTTCCGTGCCGATTCTTCATCATCAATCAGCATCACTCTGTATCGTCTGTTCATTTCCTCCATATAACCTTTCAGGATATATAATAAGTTCTATCTCGGTATACTCTCCCGGTTCACTCTCTATCTTCACAACATCATCTCTGCCACAGAATATCCTTATCCTTTCTATGGTATCCCACAGTCCGAAGCTTTTCCTGTCCGAATCTTTTGGATCATCTCTTTTTTGCATAAGGATTTTTTCGATCTGTGCCTTACTCATGCCTACACCGGTATCTCTTACGGTGAGATGCATGACCTCGTCTACAAGCCTGCTTGTGATCTCTATCGTTCCTTTCTCGCCTTTGATCCTTATTCCATGATATATACAGTTTTCAACAAGGGGCTGAAGTATGAGCTTCGGGATAATATATTCTTCGGTATCCTTTGCAATGTCATACACATCATCAATTATATCACCATAACGCAGTTTTTGGAGAGCAAGATAGTCTCTGACTATCTGTATCTCCTGCGCAAGAGTGATCTCCCTGCTTCCTTTGCTTAAGAAATTCCTGTAGAAGCTTCCTAACGTCTCAAGTGAATCATGTACCTTATCCGCACCCGCCTCTAATGCAAGATAACCTATAGTCTCAAGCGAATTATAGAGAAAATGCGGTTTTATCTGCTCCTGAAGCACTCGCATTTCCATCCTCTGAACCGTCTTCTCCTTATCAATGACCGTTTTAATAAGACCGTTGACGGATTCGATCATTTTATTATAGCTGTTCTTAAGCATATCAAGTTCATCATATCTCATATCCATATCGATCGGAACAAGCTTACCTGTCTGCTCGTTACGATCCACTGCGGCAGACAGATCAAGTACGGGCCTTGTGACCCTTCTGCTCATAAATGTCCCTATGAATGTCGCCGAAAGCAGGAATAGCAGCATAAGGAAAAGCAGGATATACAAAAGCGAATATGGAATACTCTCCTGTGCATATGTTGCCGTATTAAGTATCACTATGGGAAGTCCCTCTATTTTACAGCCCGAAACAAGTACATTGCCGCCTTCCGTGTTAATTGTTTTATTGATCACCTTTTCGCTTAAAAATGCATCATCATAATAAGCCAGTATATCGCTGTTACCTGCAAGATATGTCCCATCTATACCCATGATGCATATATTCTTTTCATAATCCAGTTGGTGCAACATGCTGACAAAAGTATCCGACGATATATTCATGAGCATGACACCTGTACGCTTCTGGGAGAGTATATCATTGATCTCACGCCCTATGGTCACTACGGGCTTTCTGTCGTTCCTTGATGCTATACCGTTACTGTTAAGCGATACAACAGCCTTACCTTTGGCTTTCAATATATCTTCTTTCCATACGCCCTGATTCATCAGATCATAGTCGTATTTATAGAAGAATCTGTTGGTGGCCATCATGATCATGTCTTCTCTGAATACCATCACGGAATCAATACCCTCCGTCACATACAGGATATCCATCACTCCGTATCTTGCATCATTGATCATGCCTATATCCACATCCTCACCTTTGGCTCTTAAGAATGTGACAAGTCTGTCATCTGTCATTATTATACGTGAAAGCTGCTTATAGTTGTCGATATCCGATGCTATCCTGCTGGAGAGTGTCCTAAGGATACTGTCTGCATTACGCTTAGTATATGCCAGCCTTTCTTTGTCCGTCACGGAATACATGGCTATGAGAAAAGATATAAGCACAATAAGAATGATCCCTAAGATCACCCTTCTTAAGCTGGCAGACAGACTGGTCAGATTCTTTTTTCTTCGTCTTTTCACTGCATTGGTTTCATATGCCATAAGCCGCATTCCCTTATCCTGAACATACTACCTAAAAGATATCATTTTTTTCATGATATGCCAAGATAAAAGGTCCGGAGGAAATCCGGACCTTTCATATACCACACATTTATATCTGCAATTATCCATTACGGACCTTATTATGGATCAACCCTTGACTGCTCCCGCAATAAAGCTCTCCTGTATCTTCCTGCTTAAGAATATATATACGATAAGCGTCGGGAATGTGGCAATCACCAATGCCGCACCAATAGGCCCCCAATCGGTCGTATACGCTCCGGAAAGAGCCTTGATACCTACAGGCAGCGTCCTGTGCGCCGAATCGCTTATGAATACATTCGCGAACATGAACTCATTCCAGCACTGCAGATACGCATATATCCCTATGGTCGAAAGAGCCGGCTTCATGAGTGGAAGTATGATGGAGAAGAATGTCCTCCACAATCCGCATCCGTCTATCCTCGCCGATTCATCAAGATCATACGGTATGTCTACCATGAATCCGGTACAGATTAAGATCGACATAGACAGAGTGAATGCCGAATAAGGGATGATAAGTGTCGAATACTTATTCAGCCAATGAGCCTTTGAAAGGATTACATATACCGGTACGATTGATGCCTGTAACGGTATGGTGAGTCCTAACATCAGGAATGAATTCATAAGCTTTGAGGCTCTCCACTTGATCCTTGTCAGTGCATACGTGGCCATGAGCGCAGCCATGATAGATATTGCGATAGCTGCAATGGTCACTATAAGGCTGTTTAGAAAGTATCTGCCCATATTACCCGTATTCATTGCGGATACATAGTTAGACCACAGCCAGTTTCGGGGCAATCCGATTATATTCTCACCGAATATCTCATCATTGGACTTAAGCGAGAAGGTGAACATGAAATATATCGGGAATATATTGATCACAGCCCATATTATTAGAAATATATATATGAATACCTTAACAACCGGATTGGTCTGCTTGATATTGTATTCTATCTCCTGATATTCGTATGCGGAGGCCTTTTTCTTAACTCTGTTCTTATCTGCCATTTCACGCCTCCTCTTCCCTAAATGCTGCGGTTATTGCAAGTGCAAAAGCAAAGCATAGCACGATCAGCATTACAGATATCGTACTTCCCATTCCGTACCTGTTCCTTAAGAACAACATGTTCTCAAGCAATGTACTGGGAACCTCAGTTGTCTGGAAGGGACCTCCTTCGGTCAATATCCTTACCATGTCATATGACTTAAGGGAACCGGTAACCGCGAAGATAACACTTACTCTGATAATAGGTTTTATCATCGGGATCACTACATACCTGTCCACCTGCCATTTAGTAGCTCCGTCAAGCATCGCTGCTTCTCTGAGATCCATCGAAACACCCTTAACACCGGCATACATCAACAGCATATGATAGCCTATATACTGCCATACCGTAGGCACTATGATACTTCCTAATGCCGTACTCACTTCTCCGACCCATACATGCTTAAGATTGCCCAGATGCACTGCATCAAGGAATCTGTTAAGAAGACCGTAATCCGGATTATATATCTTTAACCACAACTGACCTATAACAACTGTTGAGATCAGAACCGGCATAAAAAATATCGACAAAAATGTCCTTTCTCCCTTAACCTTTCTTCCAAGCAGCAGAGCAAGAAAAAGTGAAAGCGGAAGCTGTACGAAAACCGAGAAAAATGCTATCCAAAGAGCATTCTTAAGTGAAACCAAAAACTTTATGGAACCGTTGGTAAAAAGCTCCTTATAGTTGCTAAACCCGATGAACGTTCCTTCCGAAAAGCCGTTCCAGTCATACATACTCCTGTATACGGATATGATTATCGGAGCGATCAGTATCCCTACAAATAAAAGCAATGCAGGGAGAAGGAACAGAAAAATGGTCACACCCTTCCCTATATTTTCCTTAACCTTGTCTCTTTTTATACTATTTACCGTAATTGCATTATTATCAGCCATTGCCAATACCTTTCGGAAAAAATAATCCCTCCCGTTCCTCCCCAATGGGAGTTCTGGGAGGGATTTATAACATATTAACTAATTCCGGCTTATGTTTATATGATTATCTGATATCGTTAGCCAGACCCTCAATAAACTGTGTTCCGTCTACCTGACAGCCGTATACCTGATCAACATATGAAAGATATGTGTTAGCATCGTCAGCGCTCATGGCTGTATCACCGAAGAGAACGTATGAATCAGCATTTGCACAGATCTCAGATACTGCCTGTGTAAGGCCGTTGATAGAACTTGTGTCGCCGTAAGGTGTCCAAGCGGGAAGTCCGCAACCATCAAGGTAACCGTAATGGCAGATTCTCTTACCAAGCTCGAATGTGTACTCTGCTGCTCTCTCAGCGTTAGGAGAAGAAGCTGCTACTGCAAGAGTATCAGAAGGACCACCGATAAGCTGTCCGAGTGAAGCCTTGTCAGCGTTGATAACAGGGAACTCACTAACCTTAACCTTGGGGAAGAACTCCTCATTAGCTGCAAAGTCAGCACAGTTCCATGTACCGTTCATATAGAATGCATACTTACCTGCCATAAAGTTAGCCTTAACTTCGTCATTGGTAAGACCGATACCTGAAGGATCGAAGTAGCCATTATTAACAAGGCTCTGGAAGGTATCAACTGCTGCACCTACGTCCGCATTGTTCCATGTTGCTCTTCCGAGGAAGATATCGTTAAGAGTATCAGCGCCTACGCTCTTCTCTATAACAGACTCAAGGTACTCTGTAACACACCATGTCTCCTTACCTGCGCAACCGAAAGGAATGATTCCCTTAGCCTTAAGAGCGTCACAGCAAGCGATAAAGTCTTCGTATGTTCCGGGAACCTCATCATAGCCTGCTTCCTTAAGAAGATCCATGTTAGCGAAAAGTCCAACGATGTTCATCGTAAGCGGCACACCGTAGTGCTTGCCGTCGTATGTAGAGTTGCCGAGCATAACCTCAGGAAGCTCGTCCTTGTAATTCTGATATGCATCGTCAAGGCAGTATACCTTGCCTGCATCCACGAAATCACCAAGGAATGCGCAAGACCATGTGAAGAAGATGTCGGGCATCTCGTCTGCTGAAACAGCAGCCTTGATCTTGGTCTTGTAAGACTGGTTCTCGAATGCTTCCCAGTTAAGAGTTACATCAGGGAATTCAGCTTCCATTTCCTTAATAGCTTCCTCATAAGAGTGTCTGTTAGAATCACTCTCTGTTGCGATACACCACATATTGAGTGTAATAGGCTCCCCTGCGCTTGCAGTGTCTGTTGCTGCCGTATCTGCTGCCGGTGCTGCCGTGTCTGCTGCGGGTGCTGCTGTATCCGCTGCCGGTGCTGCTGTGTCCGCTGCCGGTGCTGCAGTACTTCCGCATGCTGTAAGAGACAGAACCATTGCGCCTGCTAACAGCGTAGAAACTACACGTTTCATTTTCATAATATACCTCCTTAAATGAAAATTGGTGTGAGCGTGACGACCCTATGCCGTCACATCTATCAATAAGCGCCCATCATGCGCCTATGACCGTGTATTATCGTCATTCCTCTACGGTCCTTACCATGGGCCACGGATAATCTATAGTAAGCTCGCTGCCGTTTAACTCATAATACAAGACCGCATCCTCTATGGGCTCATCATACATAAGCTTAATGGACGAATTGCTCTCATCTACCGTGTAATGTCCGGAGAAAATATCCTCCTCGCTGAATTCACCGTTATCCGTAAAACGATATAACCAGCCGTTATCCTGCTTCCATACTCCTACGATCCCATCGGGCGAACCCTCTCCCTCGTATGTGTATGTTGACTTCTCATACAGAGTCATCGCATCCCCATCGGATATGTACTTAAGCTCTAATTCATTCCCGTCCTTATCCGTAAGAGTTATACAGGCATCATCCCTGGTATAGTCATAGCTTATCCCTTTATATACAGCCTTGCCGTTACCGGACAGGGACAAAACCGTCGCCTTCGGATCGTGTATGTAAGCCCAGTTCTCCGTCCTGCTTCCGCATCCCACCGAAAAAAGCGACAACAGAAGCAGCATAAGACTCATGATAAAGGTCGTCTTTTTTTTCATAAAAACCCTAAAATCCTTCTATGCAATATGTATATCGCATATCAAGAATATAAATCAATTTTCTGTCTCTTTGAATGGAAATCTTTTACTTTAGTAAGCACATTTTTTACTTCTTGACGATTAAAGGATATCCGTCATAAGTTTTTTTGTGCAGAATGCACATGGCGGACTTTTATCGCTCAAGCCGCCTCTTCGCTATGAAGATGAAGCATATAAAATGTACTGCAAAAGTAAGTCCCCATGAAATGGGATAAGAAATATACAGACATGTAGGTGTATGTACAACCGTAAATACGGTAAAAATCCAGATTATCCTGAATAAGCATGCGCCCATAAGCGATACTATCATCGGCATGATAGAGTATCCCATTCCTCTTATGGTACCGACCATGACATCCATCATACCACAGAGATAATAGGTTAACATAATTACTCCCATCCTCTTAAGTCCATACTCTATCACTCCTGCATCCTTAGAATATATCGACAACAGCGTCTCTCCAAATACATAAGAGATGATTCCAAGCACCGCACCGGTCAGAAAAACGCAGCATAAGCACGCGAACATGATCTTTTTTACCCTGTCGTATCTGCGTGCCCCCATATTCTGTCCGGTAAAACTGATGGCAGTCTGGTGAAAAGCATTCATGGAATTGTATACAAATCCCTCAAGATTCATCGCAGCCGTATTGCCGGCAACCGCAATTGCACCGAAGCTGTTGACCGATGATTGTATAAGCACATTGGATATGGAGAAAAGAGAACCCTGAAATCCGGCAGGCAGTCCCACCCTTGCAATACGCATAAGCTTATCCTTATGGATGGTCAGTTTGCCGTATTCGACACGTATGACACTATTGCTTTTTACAAGTACGCGAAGCACAAGAAACGCTGACACAGCCTGGGATATGATGGTGGCAAGAGCAACTCCTCTTACTCCGAGCTTAAAGATAACTACGAATATCACATTCAGGACTACATTGATCACACCCGCAAGCGTCAGGTAATACAATGGTCTTCTGGTGTCGCCGACAGCGCGCAATATCGCAGCGCCGAAATTATACAATAGCATCACCGGCATACCCAGAAAATATATACGCATATATGCAACCGAATGCGGAAGAACTTCGGAAGGCGTACCCATCAGCTTAAGCATGGGAGAGGCTGCGAAAAAGCCGATCAGGCTTAACACTACTCCTCCGATCAGGGCAAGCATCACTGATGTATGAACAGTCTCGGATACCTCATTATCCATCTTGGCTCCGTAGAAATGGGCTATGGCTACATTGGAGCCCACAGAAAGTCCCAGGAAAACATTGATAAGAAGGTTGATAAGGGAGCTGGTAGCTCCTACGGCAGCCAGAGCAACGCTTCCGGCAAAACGCCCCGCAACCACCATATCGGCTGCATTGAACAAAAGCTGCAATACTCCCGATGCTATAAGCGGAAGCGTGAACAGGAGGATCTTGCCAAGTATTGGACCGCTACACATGTCCATTTCGTATTTTCTGTCTGCCATAACTTAATTAACTACTTACTCTCATGATATCCGGTCTCTGTATTGACTGACCAGATATTACTCTTATCCTTTCTTCCCGTGATAATATTATTCACGGCCTCAAAAGATGTGCACATTGAATGATCGAGATTATTGTATCTGTGCTGTCCGTTACGTCCCACACAGTACAGATTATCAATACTGCTTAGGTATTCGGTGAGTTCACCCATCCGCGAATATGTATCAAAATACGCAGGATAAGCTTTTTTCACCTTCTCCTCATGATAGTCTATCACATCACTTCTGTCTGCGATAAGCCCCAGATTGATCATATCCTTAATTGCAAAATCCGCGAACTCATCCTCTGACATGTTCCACCATTCATCGCCTTCATAACAGAAGTACTCAAGTCCTATCCATACGGTATTCTCTATATCCTTTATCATATAGGGTGACCAGTTGTTGTATATCTGGAAGCGCCCCATCTCTATTCCCTTGTCGTGTACATATACCCAGTTATCGGGAATGATATCGCTTATGGTCCTAAGCTTAGTCTTATTCTTAAGCAAAAGCTTCGGAACAAGCACTCCAAGGGTTATATAATCCCTGTATGGCAGACCCTCGGCTATACTCCTCATATCCTCAGGGACATCGTTCATTCCTGCCACCAGATCCTTCACCGGCATGGAAGATATGATGATATCACCCTCTAATATCTTCTCACCCTCTGAAGTCTCAACTTTTACACCCGTAAGGTGGTCATTCTCATCCTTTATCACACCCGTTACACGATGGTTCTTAAGTATCTTTCCGCCCTTTTTTAATATTTCGTCAGCAGTCACATCCCATAGCTGACCCGGTCCTAACTTGGGATATTTGAATTCCTCGATAAGCGAGGTCTCAACCTCTCTGTTCTCTTTTCCCGGCATGACCTTGCCGAACATATCCTTGACGATGGCGGCTATGGATAGTCCCTTTACACGCTGCGAACCCCAGTCCGGAGCTATCGCGCTCGGATGCCTTCCCCACAGATTCTCGGTATATCTTTCAAAGAACATACTGTACAGTTTTTTCCCGAATCTGTTGATGTAGAAGTCCTCTAAGGATTTCTCGGGTCTTTTATGGAACACACTCGCAAGATATGAGAATCCTACCTGTAAGGTGGTGATAAATCCCATATTGACTAACGTCTCGAATTTAAGGGATATCGGATAATCGAAGAACTTCCTTTCGAAGAATATCCTTGAGATTCTCCTTCTTGTAAGCATGGTACGGTCTTCCGTCTCGGGATCGGGGCCACCGGCCTTAAGCGGAACCATAACCCCAAGAGTCTTATAATCCCACGTCTGTTCTCCCTGCAACGGAAGCATCTTTTCCCACCACTCGTTGACCTTATCAACCTTGGAGAAGAATCTGTGTCCGCCCATATCCATGCGGTTACCCTTGTACTCAACGGTCTTGGATATTCCACCCATATACTCTGACTCTTCGAGTACCGTTACCTCAATATCATTCGCTTTGTCAAGAAGCTCATATGCTGCCGTAAGCCCTGCGGGGCCGGCACCTATCACTATAGCTTTTCTCATAACATTCTACCATGCCGAGCACATTGTGCGAGGCTCGCGAGGCGAATTTCAGATTCGCCGATGCGATAAGGCGATTTGGGCCCGGCGCAAATCGCTGTGTGGAAAATGATGTATCAACATCATTTTCCACACTAATCCCCTGTCTAAAGACTTCCTATTATTGTCTGGAATATCCGTATACTTGTCTCATTGTCGAAGTGAAGACCATCCGTAAGCCTGTATCCGCTGTTAAGGAGATAAGAATGGGTATCTATCCACTTGATACCGGTCAACTGTCCTGCAAGCTGTGCATTAAAGTACTGAACCTGTTCCTCTGTCACATATGCATTCTCCCATACGGGATTAACGGATACATAATACGTCTTCGCACCTCTCGCTGCCCACTCGGCAGCCTTGACATTCACAAGTGCCGCATATTTATTGACGTTACCCACGTCATTGACGCCTAAGCAAATGACGACCTTGGTATCCTTGCCTATGATCTCATCTGCCTGAGGTATGGCTGTTGACACCAGCCAATTATAGCCTTTGGAATTCTGGCATATCCACGAACAGCCTCCTCCATTCGTGGCATCTCTCATCATTACACATCTGGAGTCGCCTATAATAAGTACCCCTGCCGGTGCCTGCACTGTCTTAGCACTTGCTGCGGCCTGTGCCGCCTGTGTCACTAAGGCTGCCTGCGCGCTTGCATCCGCCGCCTGTGCATCCGCTGTATCTGCGACCTCAACCGTAGGAGTCGGAATAACGGGAACATCCTCACTTAGATAATCATCACTTGCGAATGCTATATCATCATTGTAATCGAACTCATACCATCCATCCTTATCTCTGCCGATGACCTGAATCGCTTCACCCAGCTTTATCATGCCTATGGCCTCGAATTCGGTACTGGGCCCTTTTCTTATATTGACATTACTGACCGCGTACATGGTCTTGGCTTCAGGAAAAGAGGTTATCCGGCTTAAGTCAACCTTAAGCTCCTGCTTCTGTTCGCTCTCTTCCGTTACCTTAAGGGTAACATCGGCTTCCTCCTTAACCTCTGCGGATTCATCCTTATTAAGTGACTCCTGCTTAACAGTCACCGGCTCCTCGGTTATACTCTCTATC
>CAJONG010000016.1 GCA_905235845.1 uncultured Lachnospiraceae bacterium | reverse complement strand
GTCCGCATCCACGCCCGTGATATACACCGACTGTCCTGAGGCAACGGTTGCAACGCTGTCACTGTATGCATCGGCTTCCTTGCGGATCGTATAGGCATCCTTAAGATATACAAGCGCAGCAATGGCGTAATCGTCCGATATGCTCTCAAGCGCCTTGCTCGCGCCGTTTAAGTCCGATATCACATAATTGGACTTTTTGACAGCCGTAGTATCTCCGGCTGCGTAGGCGGTGATCACAGCCGTACCGATAGCTGCAAGTATCAGGATGATCCCGAGAAGCGCCGCGATGATCCTGTACCCATTCAGATAATGGCTTGTCTTAATGATCCTCAGATTATCTCTTTTTTCGGAAAACATATTATTCTCCCTCATCTTATCCCTTATTCCAAAGCGTTAGCGACGGGGCGAAGCAGATCTTATATCTGCCGATGCCATCACTGTCACTTCCGGCTCTCAGCCGATAGAATAGTACTCTCTGTACCACTTGGCAAAGCGCATGACTCCGTCCTTCATATCCGTAGTCGGCCTGTATCCGAAGTCTCTCTCCAGCTCAGATACATCGGCATACGTCTGATAGACATCTCCCGGCTGCATGGGCATCAGGTTCCTCTTTGCTTTCATGCCAAGAGACTTCTCAAGCTCGTCCACAAAATCAAGCAGCTTCTCAGGCTTGCCCCTTCCGATGTTGTATACCTTATAGCAGGCACCAAGTTCATCCTGCAAGGGCGGATTGCACAATATGGTGAAGACTCCCGTCACTATATCGTCTATATAGGTAAAATCCCTGTACATATCGCCGTTATTGTATATATCTATGGGCTTACCCTTACGCATTAAGTCTGCGAACTTATATGCTGCCATATCGGGGCGCCCCATGGGTCCGTAGACTGTGAAGAATCTAAGCCCTGTCGCCTTAATCCCATAGAGCTTGCAATATGAATATGCCATAAGTTCATTACTCTTCTTGGTAGCCGCATATAGAGACACGGGTCTGTCGACCTGATCCGATGTACTGAAGGGAACCTTCGTATTGCCTCCGTACACCGAGCTTGAAGAGGCATATACAAGATGCTTAATCTCGTGATGCCTGCAACACTCAAGTATATTGGCAAAACCGACCAGGTTGGACTGAATGTAGGCATCAGGATTCTCTATACTGTACCGAACACCGGCCTGAGCCGCCAGATTGACCACCACATCAGGCTTATATTCATCGAACACTCTATCAAGGGCGGCTTTATCAGCCAGATCGGCTCTGACCATATCAAAATGCCCCGTGGTCCCTGCAAGCTCGGATAGCCTCGTAAGTCTGGCCTCCTTAAGAGATACGTCATAGTAGTCGTTCATATTATCATAGCCGACGACAGTCGCTCCTGCTTTCATAAGTCTCTCCGACAGATGATATCCTATGAAGCCCGCAGCTCCCGTCACCAGATATGTAAGCTTATTATCAAAATCCGTCATCCGATTCTCCAATCCGACCATTCGGTCGACATAACATCATAATCCTTTATATCATACCACATATTGCGTTGATATGCCAACTTTTTGACTAAATCTAGTTAGAAATCTAGTTAAAAAACGGTTGATGAGTCTGATCGAAATAATTAATATAACCCTGATCCAGGCTCTGCTTTTACTCAAAATACTATTGCTTCTTCATTACCAACTGTGTTATTATCTGTATACACATTGCGACGGCCGGCCGATGTGTTTAATATTCAGAGAGATCTTGGTCGCATATATGCGGCTTCATCGGGTGATATCTGCCCACATTCTCTTGAAGTACATTACTACAGTTACCTGTTGAAATTCTTTCAACGCGGGTGCCTTTCTGTCTGTACATAGCAGATAAGGCTTATCTCATTATTCTCATAATTCAAAAGGAGGAAGATTATTATGTACGAAGAAATTAGACCGGTTCCTTTTTCAGAAGCTACAGGCAAGATACGCTATAACATGCTCAATGACTGCATGTTCCATCTGGTGCTTCAGAATAACGCTTATGCCCTTAAGGGACTAATAGCCTCGCTGCTGCACAAAAACCCCGAAGTGATCAAGTCCACGGAAGTTAAGAATCCAATCTTTATCGGTGATTCAATGGACTCTAAGACCTTTATCCTCGATGTGATCGTGGAATTCAATGATTCGGATATCATAGATCTGGAGATGCAGGTCAAGGATTACGAGAATTGGGTTCCACGCTCGATGTCGTATTTATGCAGGGAATATCTGAATCTGGAGCACGGAGACAATTACAGCAAAGTCAAGGGTGCATATCATGTGGGATTTCTTGATTATGACCTTTTCCCTGACCATCGGGAGTTCTATGCTACATATCGCATGCGTAACAACAAAGACGGTCACAATTATACTGACAAATTCACCCTCTCTGTGGTATCATTAAATCAGACAGAATTAGCAACAGATGAAGATAAAAGGTTCGGTATAGACACTTGGGTGAAAACATTCAAGGCCACAACATGGGAGGAACTTAAGATGATAGCACAGAACAATTCTTACATAGATTCAGTTGCCCAATCAATATATGGCAATAACTTAGACCCCAGGATTCTGGAATTATGCAAGAAGCGTCAGGAAGAGATTGATGGTGAGAACTACCGTATCCGGCGTCTCGCAGAGCTGGAGGCAGAGAATCTTGAACAGGCCTCTACCATCACAGATCAGGCCTCTACCATCACCGACCAGGCTTCCGAGATCAAGCGCCTGCGTGCTGTGCTCAAGGCCAATAATATTAACGCAGATTAACCGCACCCATATATCTTATGCTGGCGATCAGGTCAGACGGTATAAGATATATCATTAGATATACCATTAGCCATATCATAACACAACTCCCCACGGACCGAAGCGGCATCGCCTGTCGCCCATCCGCGGGGAGTTGTGTTATTTATATTATTCTTATTGAATCAAAAATGTCTGCCTTCTGCTCTTCCGCCCTCCAAGTGTGCTTCCCATCCGGGCGAACACCGGATAATATCGCTACTGTAATACACTACTCCAGATTAAACAGTCTTGTAGCATAGATTCCAAGAGGATTCATACTCTCTGTTGCCGGTTCACTGCCTACATCTCCATCCACAAGATCCTCAAGACCTATACGTACATAGAGTTTGACATCATCATTGTTGATCTTACCGCTGCCATTTGATATGGTAAGTCCGCTTATATCGAAGGTGGCCTGATATATTCTGTAGTTTAGCAGAAGAGAATAGTTATCCTCTCTGACCCTGTTACCTGCGGCATCAACAATATAGAAATCCGTCGGTACGATCCTCTTATATGACTTTCCGTTAAGGACAAGATCCCCTCCGGACTCCACCTCGACATAATACGCCGTATTAAGGTATTCCGTACTTGTCCGGAAGTTATTGTTCATGGTCTTAAAATTAACCGTAAGTGTGGTATCCAGGAATCCACCCTCAGCAGTATCAAGTTCAGAGTCAATAAGCTCCGGATCATATGGAAGATATGTTGCGGCTATACTAGCCGATGTCTCCCAAGGATTCTCTTTATACGTTACTCTCGGCGCATGCAGACCACTATTGTAGGCCGCCACCAGCGTATTAACGAAGAGCTCTCTCTCCTTATCATTGACAGGTCTGTGTCCGGCACCGGTATATGTCACATTTCCTTTGGTATATATATAGTAATTATTGCGCGCATCCATCTGTACTTCCTTATAGTACTGATGATCACCGTCGCTTGTATTGCTGCCGGTATTGCTCAATACATACCATACAACCACATCGTCGTCTACATTACTGTCCGTACTGTCAGTATCAAGATTCAATTGGAAATACTGTGCATGCGTCTCATTAACGGCAAATGACTTGGCATCCTCATCCGTTATCTTATAAGGATACTGTGTGATCTGCCCACTGTTAATCTGGGTTACGGTCTCCCCTGAGAATGCACCTGATCCTCTGGTATGCCATCTTGATAATAATCCGTAATTCTTATTAGCGGTAAATCTTATGATATTATGATCCGAGAAAGCCTTCTGCTCACTGATGGTCGAACCGTTCAATGTAGGACTGTCATACTCAGATACATACTCCGGTATCTTATTGGTACTGTCATAGCTGTAATCAAAGTATGTCGTGTTATTCCTGTACGATGTCGCCAATTGTCCGTATCTGTCAAGCCCCATAACATCTCTCAGATACATATTATAGAAATATCCCTGCCTGTTCTCATAGGCTGCATGCGATGTAAGGTCATGGGTGAAAAGTATACTTCTTCCGGACATTGTATATTCTCTTACTCCAAGAAGCGCTTCTCTGTATATCTCTCTTCTTGGCTTCCACATCTGAGCAGCCGGATTGTTGGGATCCGGAAGTCCTGTATTCTCATTACCGCCCATATTATAGCCGCCACCGTTAACATCCCTGTCGGCAGCAAAGCTGAAGCCATCTGTGAACCCCATAACAACCATATCGTACTGACTGAGGAATTCATAGTAGGAACCTGAGAAATATCCCGTTCCTTCAACCTTAGGCCAGTGGTATCTTAATATATAATTCTGTACGGTTATCTGATCGATATCTATATTAAAATCCTGAACTTTTTTATATAATTCCTGCATCTTTGAATCATAAAGGTTCAGATACGTGTAATCCGAGTAGCTTTCCTCTCCATCGGAGAAATTATATGTATTATATTCAGTACCGCCCCAATGAATATTACTGTTTGTTACATTGGGTACGATCTGCAGAACATGTATCGTCGGTTTCTCTCCCGATACGGGAACCGCAGAATAACCGATCACGGAAGAACGTACGGCATTGGAATCGAATGCATCTCCTTCTCTTTCATTCTGCGAAAATTCAAGTTTCCATGCAAGAAATCCGACATAGTCGCTAGGCACAGCTCTGCTGATATCATATGTATTGCCGGCAGTAAGATGAAAATGACCATCGCTCTCAATATCACTTCCGTTATTGATCATAAGACCGCCAAGGCTTTCAACATCCTCATATTTGCCATCCGCATCCATATCAATATAAAGCTTACAATCATATGTGGCCCGCTCGGATGTATCAATGGAAGAATCGTTTTTAAGCTCCACATTGAAGCTAAGGTAATAATTACCGTCCGATGACATAGTAAGGTATGTGCCCCCATCATAAGCAACGGGCTTGGAATTAACAATAAGCTCAAGCTTGGCTATGTTCAGATACGTTGCTATGGTCTTACGATAATTATCATAATCAGGGTTGGCAGAAGAATCGTACATGGGATTGCTTCTTACCTCTTCCAGATCACTCTTAAGCTGGACATTCTTCCCGTAATACTTACTGCCTCCGCCCTTATCGTCACCTGTATCCTTATTCTCTACAAGCCATGCAATGAGTTTGTACATATTGGAAGACTGATCCACTCTTGCTGTATTAACCTTACCGTCTTTAGTGACAAAAGTATCTGATATGATAACAGCATAGCCTGCCTGGATATAATTCTTAAGCTCCCTTAGCTTATCCTTGGTGATATCATTACCTGATGCGTAATTGGAATAAGTGAGCCTTTCACCATAATAATCAGAGTAATTATCGAACCTGTCACCTACATGAGTATAGATAAGTCCGTCCAATGAGGAATCATTATGCAGAGTTGATGCATATCCCTTGATCTTGCAATCCTGATTCTGCGCATTCTTCTTCGTTACTTCATTACCATTGGTATCACGCACATTATCCGTGGGGATCAGTGCGGTATCCGCCCCTATATATATAAGGTCATAATCGGAATTAAGGTCATCGTTGATACCCACTAATTCCTTAGTTCCCATCTGTCTTATCGAGATATCTTCATCATTACCGGTAAAGCTAAGATTAGACTTGACCCATTCTACAGTCATTATATCCCTATACTCGAAGAAGGCGATATTATCATCCTGACTGGCTCCCGACTTCATCATCTGATAGTTAAGATCATTATATGATGTGCCCTTCCTACCTTCGGTAAAATCAAACTGATCTGACTGATAAGGTTCAATATCAAGGATCTTTAGCTTATTTTTAACACTTATTCGACTTTTACTGTTATTAAGTATATACCTGATAGCCGTAGCCTTAGATATCTCCTTATTAAAGGTTTTGGCCACACTCTCTTCTACCGTAAGTTCTATATACTTAAGCTCTTCGTCTATTTCGCTTCTAACCGCTTTGAATCCGTTATTAACCTTATCCTCTGAGAATGTATCGTGGAAGTTGGCATCAACGATCGTACCGCTGCTTACCGTATCCGTATCATCATTGACAAATACTCTCTCATAGGCATAGCTTATATCCCTATTGGGATCTGCCTCCTTGGCAGCTATGATAGTATCCGATGTGGAATCATATTTATGTACACTTTCCTTAAGGGCTTCACCCTCCAAGGCATTGAAGGCATCCTCATTCGCTATACTTTCAACCTTAGACTGCATGAGCTCAAGCATCATCTTATTGAGGTTAGGTTTACCTTCATTGTCCGTATATGCGGAATACTCCATCATCACGGGAAGCTCAGAGGCAGCAACTCTGTTAATGAGGCTTACGGCAGTATCTGCCGATATATCTGTCACATATGATCCATTGGCAAAATAGATAAGGTCTGCCTTACCGATGTGATCATCCTCATCCAGTTCATCTATTGTTACGGGTATAACATCTATGGACAACGCATCATACTCTGCCCGGCTGTTCCTGTCGAATACGTACCTTTTAAACCACTCATGATTATCGAATCCGCCTGTATATGAGAATGTCTCATATACTGTCTGGGCATAATCGGTCGTAAACTCATAATCACCATCGCCGGTCGATATGTAATCATACTCGTTATACTCGGTATCACCCTTGGTATAATAGTCCTTCTCATTGGGGCAATCATCTGCTGTATATGACCCGGGTGTACCGTCTATCTGGTAGTAGTCAAGGGAACGCCCGAATACTGCTGCCGCCCCTGTCGACTCCTCTGCAGTGTCAGGGTCAATCCTAAATACCCCGTCACCACCACCTATTGTAAAGGCGGACTGGCTTGTCTCTCGTATATAACCGTATGTCATTCCCGGTTCAAAAATTATTTCATTACCCCCTTCATCCTTAAGAACACTAATCTGTTCTATCTTATATCCGGTTAGATTACCATCTTCATCATAAGTAGGAATCCTTTCGTCATTTTCATCCAGCTCAAATACAGGTTGACCTTCCCCGTCAAGTTTATTTTCCAAAACAACAGCATTAACCTTTTTGAAAAACTCTATATGACTGGAATTACCCTGAAAGATGATATCACCCTCCTCAAAAGCATTGTCATACTTAGGAATAAATTTAAAGTACTGCCTGTTATACTCTCCGAGAACCTCAATAGGCAGATCATCCTCTGTCATCTCAGTAAATGTAAGCTTATATCCACTACCGCCAAGATCAAACCTTGCCATCTTGCGATACAGAGTTACTCCTTCATTATTAGCCTGTTCTCTTATCGTATCATCAAAGGATGTGGTTTCATTAGGATATCTTAAATAATCTTCCGGATTATTGATACTGTCATGCCTACTGTAATGGCCTGCCCCGGCTGTCTCGGCAAAAGTACCCCTTATCTCCATGGACTTAACATTCTCTGCTTCATCTGCCGGCGGCTCTGCATAGGTTTCCCATGTATAGGCATTATTTTCTCCTTCAAGACCTGTTCCCATAGGATCGGGATCGGGAGTAGTAGCCGCAAGCTTTGCCAAACGTTCATCCTTTGAAGGCATATCTTTAATAGAGCGCCCGTTATCGACAGGCTCCTCTCCGCCCACCAGATATCCAAGCCTTGCTTTCGACATATCCGGTACAACCTCGATGATCACAAAAGGATTAAGCCCTTCGCTGTGTTCATTGGCAAGAGTCTCTATACCTCTTAAGGTCACATTTGCAGCATTGACTTCACTTCCGTTAAGATATATTGCACCTGCTATCACCGCCGTTGCAGTGACACCCGCTGTTAAGACCGACAATATTCTGTTACGCTTACTCTTACCGTCCAAAAACATAATTCTCAATCTCCCGTGAAGTCTTACGGTTCCAATTCAAATACTGCAATATAATTCTTAATCTCAGACCCGTCTGAGAAAGTTGCCATGACGCTGTTGGTGGTACCGTTAACCGTCGGTCCCTCTACCTTGCATCTCCACTGTGCACCTGCAGGGAATGTCTGGTAACCACTGTAATTAGGATGCCACCTGTATGGCTGCATCATCAGATATATATATAATTCCGCATCATCATGCACTTTATAGCCAACCGCATAATCATAGGTATAGCAGTCTTTGTAAACTACCTGTCCTGAATTCGAATCAGTATAATAAGGTCTCAGAGATGTCGTTTTCGAACCGCTTACCGATAAAGTCTGAGGTATATTCTTAATCGCATTATAATAGTTATACGGAGTCACATAGATACCCGTAAAGGTCGGCTTAAATACCTTATAGTAATAATAGTCGGTTAAAGTATATGTATTATTACTATACGTGCCTCTGCCAAGTCTGACTATATCCGAGGTGCTGAATATCGACCGCTCATATGGATTCCCATTCTGCGTGAACGTAACATCTGCCGGAGCAAGGGACAGTGCAACCTTAGGTATAGTCACGGTCTTCTCCGCTACAGTGGCATCGCTTTTATTGGAAGTTGTTATGCTGTCATAGTCATATGAACCGTCACTCGGAGCGACATAATACTTCGCGCCGTACTGATTGTTATACTTATTGATCTTTATGCGCACCTTTACATTGACCGTAAAAGCCTTCGACCAGTCAAGCTCGGGTCTTACCCATAACATGGCAATACTACTTGACATACCGGTGGTCAATGACTGACTGGTGTTACTTTTAAAATACACATTCTTGCTGAAAGAATTGATATTATTATTGCCCCAGTTATCTCCTGCCGTTACTTCCCACTCATACCAATAGTAATATGTCTTATCGGCACCGTTATCCTTATATGTCGGTACACCGTTAGACCAGTTGGCGCTTACCGGATTATCCATATTGCGCAGAAGATCCGATACATTGACCACAGGTCCCGTAGCCGTATCATCTACGTCCGGAACATCTCCTACATTGATCGTGATCGGATATTCAACCTGTACGATATTGCCTTCCTTATCCTTTTGGATGACAGTAGCAACTATGGTATAAGTATTGCCCTCCATGGACTTAACCGCTATGAACCTTCCATCCGTAACGGTATCCGAGAACCCTGCTCCGTCGGGAATGGACAGCGTGCCTTCCGTCTCTTCCTTTACTGAATATAATATCTTGGTGTAGGCTCCGTCTCCTCTTAGAGGATTGACCTTGACTCCGGTAACCGGATCAACAATATCGCCTGTATATTCAATGATATTGCTGAACTTATATATAAGCAGACCGTTGGTCGAATCCTCGGTCTTAGAAGGCGTCTCGAATGTGATCTTAACAGGGTATACGCCATCGCCTGTCACTTTGATCCTTAGCTTGGCGTATTTCCTTTCATCCTCATTACTTGTAGCCTTGATGACAAAATAATCGGATACCATATAATCAGCCGGTGTGATAGTCCCGTCAGAATTGGTCTTGACCGTTACCTTACCGTCCGGATCAATGGATATATATTCTTCATATCCGTCCTTGACCGTAGACAGATCGATCTCCCATGTGACCGATGTATCAATAGTTCCCGTATAATACTTTTTCTTATTGACCGTTGCATCGTAATCGACGGTTGTGGATGTTCCGGACATTGCTATCGTATCCGTACGTGCCTGTGAGAATACATATCCCTCCCTGGATATGACCACATCCTTTACCTTACTCTCCACTTCAGTCACTACACTCTCATACAGTGCATCCAGATCCGAAGAATCGTCAACCTCCGATATGATATTACGAAGCATTATCTCAGGATTGACCGTTATCTCCTTATCACCCACGGTAAAAGTCATGGTGACTGTCACCTTGTCTTCTACCAGTTTACTGAGATCCACGTCAAAATCAGTGATCGTGTCGGATAGGAGATACTCCGTCGCACTAAAACTCAATCCCGCAAGGTTGGTCACGGAGGTGAAGGTTTCTTCCGTTATGTACAGCTTTCCGTCGTCCTTGTCATAACGAAGCCGCACAGCCGTTGCATCGGGCTTACCGTCTCCATCACTGTCTGTAGTTGCATCACCAAGCACATATAGCGTACCGGCAGACTCATCATAAGAGATAGCCCTGCTGGTCTCCAATATAATGTCACGCACTCTGTTGACAACGACCTGTTGCTCATACTGAAGCTTGACATTGGTATTGGCAATACTGTAGTTGCGCGAACCAAACGACATAAAACCGGTAATGGCTATACCGGCTATGGCGAATATCGCAAATGCCACTATCAATTCTACCAGAGAGAATCCTCTGTCTGACCTTCTCCTCATACTGCTTACCTTACTCTATGCTGTGCTTACCCGTTCCCGCATCGAATTTGATGTGATATGTCCGTAAACCACTGATAAAATACATATCAGTTAATGCTTCGCTGCTGCCTGATGTGAAAGCAACATCCACTACATTTTCACCGCTTGAAGATACCGTTCCTATCTCCACATCCTTAAGCATTCCCGTAGATCTCTCATACTCTATCTTAAATGCCAGAGAGCCGTCATCTGCAAGCTGTGTGCCTGAGTCCTTGTCTCCAAGCATTATCCTAACCTTTTTTGAGCCAAGCCTCGTATATTCCTGTCCGCCATAATCAAGCTTAATTGTACTTCCGCTTATCGTATCCTTATTATCAATGGTTGCAACATGCTTCTCGGCATAATATCCCGATCTGTCCACTCCAAGCTTGGCATAATCCGACTCATTACCGGACGTAACCTCGATATATCTGACTATCATATACTCGGACGCCCTGCTCATGGCACCTGTCTTGATATCGTTAAGCTCCGCGTCCATCTTATTTGCCGCCTGTCTGGCCTCAGCACCTATAAGGAGATTAACGGAAAAACCAACCACGCCTATCATTACAGCCATAATGGCAATTACAACTATAAGCTCGACCAGAGACATTCCCTTATCATTATTATGCAATTTGCACCTGCATCTCTTCCGATCCATCATATTACTTTTACGATTACTCTATGTCTACGCTCTTGGTCCAGTTCTCATATGTCACAAGTGTAGCCGCAGTTACCTCCGAATCCGTACCGTCTGCTATAGCCATGAAGCTGCTTGAATCAGCATCCTTGAACACATCGGCTACCGAATAGACACCGTCATCTGTCATAAGTCCCAAACAATCCTGCACTTTGTCCGAATCAGTCTCGAACGAATAATTACCGCTTGGTGCCTCAATCTTACCTTTGGCAATTATGCTTCCCTTGAATTTATTGCCACCAAGTATCACACCGCAATTGGCAACTATAAGGTCGTATTTGTCGGGATCGCTTACTGTATACTCGGCATCTACCGTAGACCTGTAAATCAAAAGTGCGGTTACCTTATCATCACCCGTACCGTCTGTCAGCTCCAGCGTACCACTTCCCGTCATATCCTTAAGCATATCTTCTTCTATGATATTATCGAATACCGCATATCTTGTATCCTCATCCGTCATAGAAGTCCTTATGATCGTACCTGACGGGAGAGCATCCACATCCGGCGTAAGCTTGCTTATATATCCGATAAACTGTGACGTGAGGCTCTCCGTATCGTCTGTGAACTGCTCACTTATATCCTGAACAAGCGTATCTCCGTTACGTACTCCCTGCCTTGTCACGCCGTCTACGACATTATAGCTTGAAGTAGTTCCTGATTCTGCCAATGCAGCGTTGCCCTCTACAGCCGCTGCCGCCATATCTATCTTAAGAGAGAGCACTCCGGTCGTCGGTATGGTAAGGCTCTTTAAATACTTGCTCATATACTGATCTACCGCTGCCTTATTGGCGGAATAGTAGGTCTTAAAATATTCATTGGCCAGATCTTCGCTTGCAAACTTCATGTAATAATATACAAGGTTGCTTCCGGAACTGGTACGCAGGAAAAGCTTCTCAACATCAGCCTTGCCGTCAGCCTTAGTTGCAATATATCCTCCCAAGGGAATATTCCCAAGCTTATTGATCTTCTTGGATACCGATACTTCAATGGCATCTCCTGAGCTAACCTGAGCCATAAGATCATTGTATTCCGCTACGGTAAGCGGATTCTTACCATATATGGAGTTGCCTTCCGTAGTACCTTCTGCCGTAATAGTGAGCGAACAGCCTATACATTCCGCAGGGACCAGATACATAAGCTGGTTACTCTTAACCGCTATGGATTCGCCCGTATATACGCTATGCGGATCATCCCTGCCCTCTATTATACTTCCGATATTGGATGAGTACCTGGCGGTATTGCCCATGCCTATATATGCTCTTCCTGCAAGGGATAGCTTACGCACACCCGTCAGGTCTATGGAGGTGTCCGTTCCGTTGACTAATATTGCACTGCTTGCAGATGAGTCTGTCACCGAATTACCAAAGCCGGTATAATACCCCCTGAGTATCACATCACTGTTCTTGCCGGATATGCTGAGATCATCCTGTACATAGGTCTGACCTGTAAGATTCACATCCGAGCTCTTGATATTGATATCACCGGCCCACAGGATCGAATTGGCATTAGTCTGTATCGCACCGTTAGCTACAGCATAGTCCGTAGCCACTATATGCATATCAAGATCATCCTCCAGTTGAAGATAATCGAACTTAACTCCCTTCGTATCCACAGCATATGCATATGTATTGCCCGTTATACTGGTAATACCCGCTCCGGACTTGGTCACATTCTCATACTTCTGCTCATACAGAGTATCCGTGATGAATGCATATGTGGCTATGGTAGGAATATCATTATTGGAAAAGGCAAACTCCGGATATCCAAGTCTGATATCAGTCCTTATGGCAGATACGAATCCGTTAGGGTCCTTATAATATACGGTAAGATCCTCAAGGACGATTCCCTTCTTATCATAGCTTGTGATCTTCCCCAGATACGCTCCATCCGCAGAATACGAACCGGCTCTTAAGAATGCCCCATAATATCCCTCAGGGTCGGATGAAGTATCATTCCATTTTGTGGATTCCTTAAGTAATCCGTACAACCCCTGCGGCAGTGAATCATCATGTACATCGGTAGGCATAACTACATAATATTTCTCCGGATCGGAGCTTACTCCGAGGGCATTCCATATGTAGTTATAGTACTCTCCCTTGATAAGTGCACTCTTCTCATCCGAAGTCAGTTCTTCCGCATTATATGTCTGCATCACCTGCTTATATGAGTAGGACAATCCGTCCGACACCACCTGCTGTAGCCCGACATTGATCTCATCAAGTACCTGTTCCGCAGAATAGAAGGAGTCCTTGGCATATACATTGACGCTCTTCATCTTGAAGTTAACTACACTCGAAAGCATTATTGTACTTACAAGGATCGCTACAAAGCCTATAGCCACGATAACCGTAACTATCGACATACCCTTATTATTCACTTTTCTTTTTTTGGTAATACAATGCTTCATATATCTGCCGCTACCTATACAATCCGTAATCCTATTCCTTCGCTTTATCATCCTGTGTGATCGTTCCCGTAAGGGTAACTGTCATCGGCCACTCATCATCCGTAGTACTCTTCTCTACGGTCACTCTTACATCATATATCTTATCTCCCACTTCCGATGCATCTAGAAGCTTTCCATCCACATCCCTTGCATGCAGTGCCTTAGTCGCATCCTCATCACCGAAGGAACCCTTTCTGTTCTTAAGAGTGTTATACATCTTCTTATTAAAGGTATCATTAACTCCCTCAGGGTCCTGCGACCGCGTCCCTACCTTTAAGAAGCATAACAGAGGCTTTACCGTGGAAGTCTCGGTCTTATTGTACTCTGTTCCCTCATTCAGATTGGAGAAGACGGTTATCGGTTGTTCTTTAGTAACTTCATCCTCATCCTCATATATCTGAAGATTAAGACCCTTCTTGGTTCCCGTGTATTCCTTCCATTCATCGGGATTGGATGTGATATCCTGCGCCACAACATAGAGATTGGTCACTATGTTATCCCTGTTATGTATGATCATGATATCCCCGTCATCGGAAGCATTGGAATATCTGGGCGGATAGAAGATGAATATTGACTGCAGATTATTACCCGTAGATGCATTATCAAATATCTTCTTGGAATACGCCTTCTTACTCTCTAAGCCCACAGGTACGACCTGATCGGCGTCAATGTAATAGCTGATAGAGGCTGTGACAACGATCCTGTCAACTTCCACACCATCTTTATCGTGCGCTTTGCCATTCTTATTTATCTCTACCCTGATCTCTCTCTTAAGATTATCCTTAAAATACTCATAGGCGTCAGCCTTGACATAATCCACTTCCATTTTCTTATTACGATCCACGAACTCGTTGTATACGGCCTCCTCCATCTGCGAAGTCAGTGAGAGGATCGCCGAATTACTGCCATTGACCGTATCGAAGGACGTCAGATTGACACTGTTGATATTGGGATAATATGACGGATCTATATTGATCGTTGCAGTATATCCGTTATCAAGAAGCGCATTAAGATCCTCGCTGAATGAATCATTTCTTGAAGTGACCGTATATTCATACGCTACAGTCTCATCTGCGGCAGAGCCAAGACCATCTATATAGTACTGCCCTCTTGCATTGGGCACGGCAGGCTTTATACCTGCATACCTTTCGGAAATGTCATCTATGGACATTCCCTTAATATCCTCCATTATGTTCTCAGCCGCATTAGTGGCATTCATCTTAACCTTTGCCTTGGCACTTGTATTGGCGGTTGTGACAAAAGCATGCATTATGGGAATAGCCACGATCGCAAGGATAATGGCCGCTATAAGCACCTCTAAGAGAGTGAAGCCCCGGTTATCCGGTTTCACTCTCTTAGCAGTGTACATATTCTTTTTACATGATATATCCTTTTTAAACATTTTCTACCGTCAGTCTCTATTGACCTGCAGCTTTATCCCTCTTGGTACATGTTCTACACTTCGGGAAGCCATCGGCTATGGCCTGCTTCTCTGTAGTCTCTCTTACCGCATTGCCTCCGACGACATTGCAATCCTTGCTTGTATGATATACGGTTCCATCCTCTATTCTTATATAGACAGTCTTATCTGATCCGGCTTCTGCCTGGGAATCAGTCTCTTTCTTAGAATCGGTCTCTTCCTTGGAGTCTGTCTCCTCTGTAGCATCAACATCTATTCCGGCCGCTTTAGCCGCCTCGTTGACCGCATCAATAACCTGATCGATCAATCCGACACCTTCTGTACGGAACAGATCATCCACACCTGAAGGAACAGAAGGAATGAAGGCAGGAACGTACTCTTTGCCTGTGCCATCCACATAGAACAGCTCCATGAACAGTTCGCCCATCAGATAGCCGCTCTCGGAATCATATGTCACATCTATTCCTTCTATCGAATTCTTATCATTCTGCGAATAGATATAATTAAGCATGAACTTAAGTCCGGTATATGTACTTGCAAAGTTCATATCCATCGTGGCACCGTACAGCTTATAATCCGCTACGGCAGTGGGAACGGCCGAATCATCTATTACCGGATTACCGCTTTCATCAGTTGTAATGGCG
Source organism: uncultured Lachnospiraceae bacterium (assembly GCA_905235845.1). Classification (GTDB taxonomy): domain Bacteria; phylum Bacillota; class Clostridia; order Lachnospirales; family Lachnospiraceae; genus Colinaster. Next base: position 10,506 of record CAJONG010000016.1, on the reverse strand, counting down.
GATGCATCAACAGTACTCTCATCAAGTCCTGCCACAGCCACTGCATCCCATTCTCCAAGTTCAATATCATCAAATCTAAGGTCATAGGGATAAGAGACTGCGATATTGGACCAGAACATGAGCTGATCCTCTCTCTCTATCATCGAAGGAAGATGAGATACAAGCTCTTCCTCCTCTATATTAAGAGATGCGATACTCGCTCTGTACTCATCCACTCTGGCATGTACTGCCTGATATGTCTCAGCCTTGGGCTTAAGCGTATTATTCTCCGCTTCAAGGGCTTCTCTCTTATCTATATTAGGGCTTGCAACAAGGAACCAGCATAATACCGCTATGAGTACTCCCGCAAGTCCTATGAGCAGATTTCTCTGCGACTTAGTAATCGTCATATCCATAGCTTATATATCCTCCTCCTCAGTCTCCTGTTCATAAGGTGCATAGAAACAATCCACCGTGAATCCGTATGTGATCTCACCAAGATCCGTCTCAATATAGGATACGGATGTGATCTCTACCGATGAGAATATCTCCATGTCCTTAAGCTTATCAACTACATACGCCGTCTCTTCCTTGCTTGATACGGTCGCATCCAGAGTGATCTTCTCGGTATCACTGTTTAGTTCGTTCAAGATAAAGGTTGCCGGCATCTCCTGCTCTAAGTCGTTAATGAGCTCAAGCAATTCGAGATTCCTGTTGCGTGTGGCATTGTCTATATAATGCAGTTTTTCCACGTTGCCCTTTTTGCTCAGAAAATCAAGATATACATCATACGATGGCTGCAATTCCGCGATCGTCCTCTTATATCCCTCATTAAGATTCTTAGCCTTCTTATACGGAAGGTATGTCACCAGAACCATGACTATCGAGCCGATCAGGCAGACAGCAAATACGCACACGGCAATAAGAGTCGTATTGACATTACCGAGTGCCCCGGCCGACTTGCCTCCACTGCTCTTAGTCTCGGCCTTATCCGGATAGAACTTAAGCGGATCGATAGCCGCACCGATACATGCCACATACTCTCCGTATGTCACATCCTTGAAGGTCTTCTCTATATCTATGCCTGCAAGGTGCGTCAGATTCTTGATCTTAATACCCGCCTCATTGGTAAGGAGATTACTGAGTCCGGAGAAATCAGCACCGATACCCGTGATATAGAGCTTCTCAATAGGTCTTCCCGAGTGATTCGAATTATAGAAGTCAATGACTCTTAAGATTCCGCCCACAAGAGTACGCAGAGACTCAGTTACCGCCCTCTTATCAGCCTTGATCTTAGCATCCTTAGTATCATTATCGAGGTCTGTGACATCATTCTTATCATCAAAGGAGCTTAAGATCACGGTCTTACGTCTGGCAATCTCCAAAGCCTTCTCATAGGTTCCTACATCTCCAAGCTCCGTGGTCTGCTGTAAAGTAGATACAGCCTCATCTATACCATAGGCTATGGTACGGTTAAGAGCGATGACACCGTCTTCAAGTACCATTGCAAGCGAGCTTCTCTCATCTACCTTGATGATCATCTGTACGCCATCGGAGCATTCCGCCTTGGCTGCCTGATAGATGGAATTGCCGTTATAATCTATGGTCTCAAGGTCAAGATTGCAAGCCTTGGCCAGACGCTCATAGCTTGTGATAAGCTGCCTTGGCGCAGCGAGGACAAGGAACTTAAGACCTGTAGGCTTGCCCTTCTTAGACGCTGCCGGTGTCTTAGATGCCTTTGCCTTCTTTTTCTTGATAGGCTTGCCGTTCTCATCGAATTCTTCAACCGATGCACCGTTCTCCTCTACCTCCGCAGCCTTGGTATCTGCCTCATCTGTCTGTTCATATATGGTCTCAAGCGGGGTATGTGCGAAGAGGTATTGAGTCACATCCACCGGGAAGTACTCACTCAGGTTCGCTCTTATGGCAGGCTGTATCTGCTTATCCTTAAGATAAGGTAATGTAGCCTCCCTTGTAGCGATCTTGTTGCTTGATACGGTGAAGATAGCCTTCTTAGTCTTGATCTTCTTCAACGCCATAATGCGCATGAACTGATTGACGAATTCGTCATTGACATCCACAGCACCGTCTCTCACCATGCCCTCGGGCGTGGGGATCACGAAGCTATTGTGGATCTTCGGGGCCTTACCCGAATTCTCGATCTCGCAGACCTTGGTTAACGAGATACCGACCTCAATACTTAATACTCTCTCTGCCATTACTCCTTTTTCCCTTTCCTACTATCTATAATTATATGCTTTCTTGGTTAGAATCTATTGCGAAAGCCTTGGTACTTCTCAAGACCTTCAATTCCGGTCATCGTAATATCTCCCACTTTCTTCACATGAACCATACATTCGGCAAAAGCGTAATATCTCGCCTTGCAAGAGATTACGTCTTCGTCGAAGGCTTAATGCTTACAGTCCTAACAGCCCCAGATACCAGTTAAGGATCGGCTGTCCGAATAGGACTGTTATAAGTATCCCAAGTGACAGGTACGGTCCGAAGGCAAGAGTATGCTCCGCTTTAGTTACCTTCATACGTATCACATGGATAATGGAACCAAATATACAGCCCAGGATGAATGACAGGATTATCTCCTTCCATCCAAGCAGAAGTCCTGCGGCTCCCATAAGCTTCATGTCACCACCACCCATGCCTCTGCCCCTGGTGGCAAGGATGATGATATAGATGAACACACTGACGGCAAAGAGACCGATCACATGGTTAAGCCAATCCTCATAATGAATGGCTGTAGCAATCAGCCCCAGCGTCAGTATGAATACATTGATTCCAATGGGGATCTCATAGGTCCTCCAATCGATCACACTAAGTGTGATGAGTGCCGATATTAACAGGCAGTAGAGTAGGGAATCTACATTCAACCCGTTAATTAATGCTATAAACACATACAGCACTCCGTTCAGACCCTCTATAAGAGGGTACTGAACCGAGAGCTTAGCACCGCATGAGCGGCATCTGCCTTTTTGAACCACAAAACTCACTAACGGAATAAGCTCATACCACTGTAAAACATGTCCACAGGACATACAGTGAGAGCGTTCCTTCACTATATCCTCTTTTAATGGTATGCGGTATATGCATACATTTACGAAGCTACCAATCACTATACCGTAGAGAAATATAATGAGGTAGATGAGTAAGTTAAGTGGGTTCATAGTTTTTAATAAAAAAGTTCTTACTAAGAAGACGAAACCTTTGTTCCATCCTGTTTATAAGTTGTTCCATAAGCAGCTGTGGATGTACTCCATTTATACGCTTCATACTCCCATATAATAGGACCATCCGTCCAACTTGCCTTCATTTTAGTTGTATCATCAACACCATATGCCGTCAAATCTGTGCCTGATGGAAGCCCAGATACAGCAATCGTGCCACCGGATGTGGCTGTAACAGTTATCTTTGTTGTTGAATCCAACTCATTATCTGCTGCATATGCCTCTACTGCTGTCTTAACCTCTGTAATGTTCTGAAGATCAGTAGACTCTCTTGACTGAGCAACATATTTGATGAACTGAGGTGCAAGCACACCTACAAGAACTGCCATGATGGCAATAACGATGATAAGCTCAACAAGCGAAAAACCTTTGTTGTTTGTTTTCATAATTCGTTCTCCTTTGAATAAAATTAATAGTTACTATATCTTAACCCGTGACATCATGTCCCTTACGTCCCTACACGTAAGCGGGGTTAATTCAGTGTGTGATCATGCTTCCTATGCAGGTCGCGCCATTAAAGGAATTCCAATATCCCATTATCGATTCACTGTCATTACCGAATGTATTCCTTCCAAAATAGTCAATTACCTCACTTTTTGCTGCGTCCAACTCGCCTATCCTGTTGTAATTCTTCGGGTCTAATTCAGATAGATTGATCCAGTCTAAGGCCTTATTCAGATATTCTCTGGTCCTTTCTGATTTAAGACCGATATGACCCTCTTTTACATCATTATCCACAGCCCTCTGGATCTCTCCGCCTATATTAAGTATCTGTTCGCTTACACTCATCCCAAACCATCTGTCCGTCGTCATATATCACCTGTATATCCACAAATTAACTATATCTGTAAGATCCTCTATCGTATCCTCATCTGTTATAACTCTTCCATAGGTTCCATTCTGAATCGATCGGTTCCGTGCAATATTCAGCGTAGAACTCCATTCAAGCGACCCGTCCCAGAAAAGATTGGCTCCATACAGATCCTTCTCATCGGAACCATCATTATACAGTTCTATTCCCATATCGGAATGCATCTCAGCTCCGACCGCAACAATCCTTCTCTCTCTGTCAATTACGATCTTGATCATATCTTCAAAAAACTGTGGATCTATTGCTTTAAGATCATTCAGTTCTGTCTTCGTCCTAAGAATCACACCATACCTCTTTACAGATTATCAAGTGCCTGATACATCGTAAGCATCGGACTCATGACCGCTGCTATAAGTACTCCGACTACTACCGCCAGTACTACGATGATCATAGGCTCCATGGCTGCCATGAGACCCTGAACCGCAATCTCCACCTCTTCGTCATAATAGTCTGCAAGCTTGTTAAGCATCTCCTCGGTATTACCCGCTTCCTCACCGATACGTACCATGTGATACAACATTGGGGGGAAGATACCCGATTCTTCCAGAGGCTGTGAGAGCGGCACACCCTTTATGACTTCATCCTTGGCGTACTTAACGGCATCATGGAAGAGGACGTTCTGCATGGTATCACCTGCTATATCCACGGCTTCCACAAGAGGAACACCTGCCGAAAGCAAAGTTGAAAGTGTTCGTGCAAGCTGTGAGCAGGCAGACTTGGTAGTCAAGTCCTTCGTGATCTTAAGCTTAAGCGCAAGCGTACTCTTAAGCCTCTTCCCGGTAGGTGTCGCCAGATAACTCTTAATTGCGAATACTATTCCCGCTATCACCGGTATCAGGATGAACCAATAGTTCATTACAAAATCCGACATTGACACAACTGCTTTAGTTATAGCCGGCAGCTCCGTCCCCAGATCATCGAACATATCGGTATACGACGGTATGACCTTGACAAGGAATACTATAACTACGGCCACGGCTACTATAGCCAGCACTATGGGGTATATCATGGCCTTCTTGATAAGCGATGCGGTCTTGGCGCTCTTCTCATACTGCGCCGCCATTCTCTCAAGAGATACTTCCAACGAACCCGACTGTTCACCGGCATTAACAGTAGTCACCATCAATCCGGAGAATATCTTGGGGTGTTGGGCAAGTCCGTTAGCAAGCGTCTCACCCTTTTCAACCTCGGCTCTCACTTCTCTTATCGCCTGTGCCAAAGGCTTGTTCTCGGTCTGCTCCTGTAGTAGCTTAAGGCATTCAATGATAGATACACCTGCTCTTGACATAGACACAAACTGATTGCAGAACACAGCCAGGTCTCTGGGGGTCGGCTTCTTATCAAAGCTTATATTGATATCCTTATTAAGTATCGACTGTTCGTTGATATCGGTAACTATGTAGCCCTTGGCTTTCAAGAGGGCGGTCGCCGCTTCTATCGACTCTGCTTCTATACTGCCTTTAAGCGCTTTACCATCTTTGGTAATGGCCTCGTATCCAAAATCCGCCATTTTTATTACATTCCCTTCCTCAATATATTATATACTCTCCATACTAGGGATTGACCCTGTACATATTGCCAATCTTATAGCTATAGTTCTTGATATCGCTTACATTCTCAAGCGTGTAGCTTTCATTGCTCTGATGCCAGAACACATACAGATAATGTGTATCCCCATCGACAAAGTCTACAAGGTCGCCGTTGACCAGATTATCCACCCTTATCTGTCCTCCGGTATAACTTGATATATCCACCGTGGTCTTCCTGCCCGTAAGGTGGATCAGTGACTGGCTAAGCTCACCATTAAGTGAGTAATACTCGGGTGATGATGCCTGATCCTTTTTAATCCTCGCTACACCATCGGCATTCTGTCTGACAAGTACGAACAGTGCACCTGTCCTTGACTGGAATATCCCGGTTGGGGTACTGATGGCTATGTATTCATTATTCACATTATTGGATGTGCCGGAGAAATAATAACTAATGTACTCTCCCGCATGCAGTTCTGTAAGATCCTTTTCATTCCACCATGTGGAATCATCTGCATATGGCCATACGCCCGAACCCCCCACACCTAACGTCCAATCCGCATATAGCGTGAAAGAAGAATGAACAGGCGAACTGAAGTCATAAACATTGGTACATGCCGAATCAAGATACCATCCTCCGAAGGTATAGACTCCGCCTCCGGAAGGAGCTCCGGGATTAGTTACCTTCCCACCATCCTTAATAGTCTGTGATGCCGGCGCGGTACCATGACCATTAGCACTAAAGTATACAATATATTCCACCGTAGGCTCCGCTGTGGGCGTGGGCATGGGCTTAGCTTCCCTTGGAGGGTCCACAACCCTGTCCGTAGGCTGTGGTGACCAGCCAAGCATATCAGACGATATGATATCGGAATCTGTTCCATCACCACAATCGGGACACTCTATGTATGCCGTTCCGCTGGCACTATCTACTTCTACAATATAAGAATTGCCGTCTCCGTCATGATTAGGGCAATGCAGGTATTCTTCCACTTCATTATCCGTAGGCGGGAACTTCTCCCCACCGATATTCGCTACCTTCTTAAGATCCGCCGTATTAAGATATATCGGAACGCTTCCGTCATATACTGCCCTCTCATATACTCTGAGAATCGCTTCCCTGTTACGCTGACAGGTAGACTTCCTCTGAGTCGCAACATACTTCATGAATTGCGGAGCGATTAAGCCAGTAAGAGTTGCCATGATCGCTATAACCACAATAAGCTCAATGAGGGAGAATCCTCGTTGAGTTCTTCTGTCAATATTGTTCATGGAGTTGCCGTGGCATATGCTGTTCTTATTGCTGATGCCACTCTGCCGAGATATCCCCATCTACATCGACTCCTACTATAACCAACAACCCATTTTCCAACAGTACATACTTCAAAAAATTCTTCCGTATATGCATTAAGTGGAAATCTGTGACTATTTTACCACAATCACAGGGTCAGGTACAACAAATCATTAAATTTCTATAAAATTATAATTATTCTATCAAAATTGTACAAATAATATTCTCCTGTGCCCGTGCCCAAGATTGATCATCGATACTCTCTTCCGGTCTTCTTAAGCAGATGCCCTTCGAAGGCGTGACCGGAAGTCTGATATTCTATAAACGGCGAATTACGTGTGAAACGCCTGCGTTGTCCTATGAATTCGGTATAATACATGGTTCGGGTACGTTCAACCCCTTCCTTTACAGTGAACACATCCTCATCCGTGTGTCCATCAAGAAGACTTATGAAGCCCTCCTGGGTATCCTCATAAGACACCGGTGCTTCTGATATCCTGAATCCGTGTTTTTCTCCGTATCCCTTGATAAGCAGAAGCGGCGATTGTATCTTCCCACCACCTGAATAACTCGCAGCTCCGTGGTCTGCCATGATCACAATCACTGCATCATCATATATACCCAGTTCCTTAAGCTTAGATAAGAATCTATCTATGATAGTCATGCAAGCCTTAGCTGATTCCTCAAGTGAGACTCCTTCTCCGTCTTCACCAAGATCCGTTACCTCATTTAGATGTTCGTCTAAATCTCTTGTATGGTGGATGCCTTTAAGATGGTAGAAGATGAATTTTTTCCCTGTAGCAGATGCCTCCATCAGGGGAATTCCGTCCACAAACTGCTTATTGCCCCAAGGGAAAGTGTCCGGATCTATGCCCTCCGTGTACCTATGTCCGTCGATGGTTCCAATGATCTTCACATCATCCAGAAGTTCCACATTGAACTCCAAAGGCATCTTAAGATAATGCGGCGCATATCTGAAAGCAATGAGCCTGTATAGCATACCTATAAGCCGAAAACTGTCGGATGCCACATAATCAACCTTATGCCAGTTCTCCATCCATTCTCTTGCGCCTGTCTGCGGCAGTGTAACTGTGGTATATATGTCCATAACATAGCCATCTTCACGCATTCTGTTAAGGAAGGGTGACTCGGCATACGCCCTCTCGATATACGGACCGTAGTCCTCTTGATTAAGATATTTCTCTCCCGTAAGGATCTGCGGAACGGAGAAGTCTGTCAGGGTGAATACTGTAAGTGTATTACGGTAAAAAGTGAAGTCTTCCAGTTTTGCTCTATAATCATCACCATTATCTGAGTTAAGAAGATCATCGAATATGCGTGAATCATAGGTGTCGAGCAAAAGGACTATATAATTGTCATCCTTCGACAAAGTCCATTCATTCTCCGTGGTGGCAACATAATCGTCCTTGTGTATAAGACCGTGGCGGGAGATACCTACTATTATGAGTGTGCTTAATTGCACCAGCAGGATGCAGATCATGACTGTTCTGAATACCCTTATGAAACCTCTTAGCTTAAGCTTGTATATAAGCACTGCAAATATGGCAAGCATACCTGTCCATCCGCAGATATTCGATATTCCCTCGGCTGTATACATGGACCAGTCTAATGTCTCGCTACCAAGCTTATCATAGCTTGCTTCCATGAAGTTGCCCTGTATGTACAGGCTCACGGATAGGATTATGAGGATGGTCATGACTATCCTGTATATGGAATTATTCATATCAGATGAGCGTGCCTGCAAGGACTCGGACGCCCCTGTAACTTTAGCCTCCCTACTTATCTTCTGCATAATTACCAGAAAAGCTGCAACTAATATGAATACACACAGAGTCACAGCAAGCAGATGCGGAAGAATATCGTATATATCGAACCACAGATCATTGATATTGGTGAAATAGAATTCCAATGGTGCGAATATGCCGAATGTGAACGCAATGAAAAGAGCCAACACCATCGCATCCAACGTATCGGCTCTTTTGCTTGTATTTACTTGGGTGTTCGTGAATTCAGAAGTCATTGTTTTTTACTGAAAAGATGGATACTTGGGTGAATATCTTCACAGCAGCCCGTTCTCCCTAAGCGTGTCCTTGACAAAATCCAGAGTCTGCTCTGTTTTTACCGCAATGTCATCCAAGGACATCCCATCCTCATATCTGGCTATGATCTTGCCTTCGAGCTTGCCTTCTATCCTACCTTCGAGTTTGCCTTCAATCCTGCCTTCTAGCTTGCCTTCGAGCTTGCCTTCTAGCTTACCTTCTGCTATCTTCTGTATTTCCATGTCTTTCCAACCCTTACACATGTCATATTCTCCTTCCTCGTTTGGTTCAATATTTACATCTTTCATATTTGCATATTCTTTTGCCAAATTAAACGCTTCCTCATTAAGTATTATCGGTCTGTTTTGTCCCGACAACAGTGCATTCAGTTTTTCCGAATCTTCTGAACACTGTATTATCTCCAATACATCCCTTACATCCGTCTTAAGCCCGGATATTCTCCCTATATCATGCCTGACATCAATAAGGTTTATCCTGTAGTCTGAAATACACTCAATCAGCTTATCCGGGATGTTTGTGGTATCAACCAGTTCTCTGATACTTTTTGCTCCATCCCATGGTTCTTTACCACAGTATACCACAAATGTTATGAATGGATGCAGTTTATCTGTCTTCTTGAATCTGTACATGAATTCTCCGCCTTCAAGCTTATCTTCTTTCATCCTGTTGCCTCGCCTGATGGCGGTACATTCTTCGTCATATCTGCTGCTTTCATAGTGCATGATCCTCTCGACGATAGAATAGTCTATCACAGTCTGATTCTCAATTCCTATGATGGCGAAGTTGATTCCGAATACAACCTTGCGTACCTCATCCCTGACCTTTGTTCCGGCTTTGCTGTCAGCCTCCGTAATGTCATCTGCGGTCACGATCTGCTCGCCTCCAAGGCCGAATGCATTGATCATATCCGCATACCTGTTGTTATCCTGCATGAACTTATGCCATGCGCTGTCTTTTTTGCTCATAGGCACCTCCTGTATGTAGTTAATAGACTTCCTAAGAGTCACATACACACAGAAAGTATCTGAACAGACTATTCGAATATTCCCCCTTTTACTTTTCCCTTAAACTTCCACTAATAAAACAATCACAAAATCCAAAACTTCTAAAATTGGGAATATCGGGCGTACGCCCAAGATATCTATGTATATATGATCTTAAGATCGTGGTGATAGAGTAGCATATGTGGGATCAGGAGTCAAGACGGTTTTGTCACTCATGTACCTGCCTAATATGTCAGATATGGATGTAACAAAGAGCCAACACCATCGCATCCAACGCATCGGCTCTTCTGCTTGTATTTACTTGGGTGTTCGTAAATTCAGAAGTCATTGTTTTTTACTGAAATAATGGATACGTAGGTGAATATCTTACAGCAGCCCGTTCTTCCTAAGCGTGTCCTTGACAAAATCCAGAGTTTGCTCTGTTTTTACCGCAATATCATCCAAGGACATTCCATCCTCATATCTGGCTATGATCTTGCCTTCGAGCTTGCCTTCGAGTTTGCCTTCTATCC